>JAHEIV010000001.1 GCA_024639205.1 Deltaproteobacteria bacterium
GCCGTTTCCACGACGAATCCGGCATCCTCGATGCATGCGGCCAGAAAGTTGCGAACATCCGGTTCGTCATCGACCACCAGGATCCGTTTTTCCGATGCATGTGCCATGTGACTCTCCTTATGCTCTGGTTTCGGCGGGCTGCCCGTTGTGTTTCAGTTTGGACATGGCTTTGGCGAACTCCAGCATGACACCCATTCCTTCCCTGAACTCTCCATTGAAGGTGGCGGCGGCCAATCGCAAGGGGCCGGCCTTTCGGGCCTTTTCGAGGTCCACTTGTCCCGGCAACGCCGCCAGCCTCTTCATCATGACCAGCGCCTTGGGATCGGAAAAGCTCTTGAAAAGCTCCAGCAGAGCGACGGCGCCATCCCCGATTTTGTCCACGTCTTCAGGAGAGTAGACATCGGCCACCTTGGCACGGACATCCAGCGTGGCTTTGATGATACGGAAGACACCGCGCTGCTCGAGCCCGTCCAGATGCTCGATAATCTGGGGAACCGCGGATTTGAGCAGCGGTTCGATGTCGCCCGCGAATTCGATCATGTTGTTCATCATCTTGAGTGCCCAGATAAAGTTCTGGATACTCCGGGCGGTCATTTTTGCCAGGTACGTCAGATCCTCCAGGGTAAACCCGGATTCGATCTCCTGCAGTTCGTCCATCAACAGTTTGACGGCGTTGTTGCTCAAGGGTATCATATCCTCCTTGAGCTCCTCCATCGCCGAACGGGACTTCAGGATCGGATCGATTTTTTCCTCGATACGATCCAGCCGCTGGAGAATGAGTTCTTCATTGGTCATCTTTGCCCTCCTATTCGACTTCAACCTTCGGCCAGGTCTTTCCTGCCATGGTCATCTGGGGTTCAAGGGGCAGATCTTCGCCGGGCAGCAGAAGGTTCCAGTAGACCCATTTGAACATCATCTTTCCCCAGTAGTTGATATAACTTTCACCGACCAGTTCGAAGGGCCCCAGACCGGGAAAGGGGTATTTGCCAGGCAGTGGTTCGGTCTTGTAATTGAAGTCGATGAGATAGGCCTTGTCGAATCCGGAAACGATAAAACAGGTGGAATGACCGTCGAAGCCCGGTTTGGGTTCCTGCCCGTCGATCTCCAGGAGGATGTTTTCGACGATGATCTCCGCTTCGTAGTGGGCTACCGAACCGGCTTTGGAGGTGGGAACGTTGGTGGCGTCGCCGACCACATAGATGCGTTCCCATTTTTCGGCCTGGAGGGTGTGGTTGTTCGTAAGGACATAGCCCATGCCGTCGCCCATTTCGGATTCTTCCACGTATTCGGCCCCCAGATTTGGCATGGTGGATATCAACAGATCAAACTCCGCTGAACCCCCACTGGCAGATTCCATTACCCCTTTTTCCGTGTCGACCGAGGACAGATGAAAATCGGTGGTGACCTTTATGCCCTTCTCCACGGCGGCTGTGCCCAGCACATTGGTGGCAATGGGTTTGGTGAAAATACCGGTGTTGGGGGTGATAAACTCGATTTCTGTCTTTTCCCGAACCCCCAGTTCCCTGGCATACCAATCGAGCATGAAGATAAATTCGATGGGCACCACCGGGCATTTGTGCGGCATTTCGGCGATATTGAAGACCACTTTGCCGCCCCGGAAATATTTCATTTTTTTGCGCAGCGCCACCGCGCTTTCAAGGGTAAAGAAGGTGTGAACATTTTGCTTGGGGTCCGGTGTCCATTCTTCCAGCCCTTCGACCTCGTTAGCAGCGATCCGGCATCCCGAGGCGATAATCAGCCAGTCATAACTGTATTTTCCTTTTTGACATACGACTTTCCGCGCATCCGGGTCGACGTTTACGACCTCGTCGAGAATAAAATTAACGCCTTTGGGAATAAATTCGCGCTTGGGCTTCATACAGTCCTCGGCAGTGTAGATACCGAAAGGAATGAAGAGCCAACCGGGCTGATAATGATGCATCTCATCTTTGTCGATAATGGTGATCTGCCATTCACTCGGACTCAGCTCCTTTCTCAATTTATTGGCACAGATGGTGCCACCGGCACCTGAACCTAAAATGACAATTTTCTTCATCAAACGCTCCTTTCAGTGTTTACATTGAATCAGACTGCCAGTTATGTTTCCGTCACTCGGGATCACTCGAAAATGCGGAGGTGCGTGGGTTGTTGAACCGATTTAGGATGTTGTGCCCTTTTTCCGGGTGCACGGGTTCGCCTGCTCGAAAATTGGGGGTTGAAAACTATACAAATTTAATCTATACAATTTTAGTCGGATATTAGATGGTTGCCAGCCCTGTTGTCAAGAGAAAAATACCCCCTATTTTTGTGGTTTTTATCCTTTTTTGGGGTATACCGGTCGGCAGGTTTGACGCAAGGTTGAAAAACAAGCCTCGGCAGTAAAAGGAGGCCGACCCGATAGACAGCCCGACCTCTTTGCAAGGATTGTTCGATGCCGAAAAACATCATGATCATTGACGATGAAGAAGACATCCGAACTTACTTAATGGCGGTACTTGAGGATAACGGTTTCCAGACATGCACGCCGGCGCAAGAAGAAAACGTTATGCATGCGCTGCAACGCGAGCAACCGGACCTGGTGCTGCTCGACATCATGATGCCGCGGCGATCCGGTATCTCCATCTTCCGGGACCTCCGCAACACGGCGCAAATCGAGCATGTCCCCGTGGCGTTGATCAGTGGCATCGAAAAAGCGACCGGCTTTTTCAACGGCGAAATCGGAGCCCTGCCGGATGGCACGGATCTGCGACCGCCGGACGGATTTATCGAAAAACCCATCCGGATCGAGCAGTTACTCGAGGTTGTTGAAAAAATACTCGAGACCAAAGGAGATACGCGTGAGCTTAGCGATTGAAGATCTGAACGTGTGGATCAAGGAAAAACTCTTTGACGCCGTTCCCATGGGGATCGCGGTGATCGATCACGATTTCAATCTGGTCCGGGCCAACCGGGCTTTCGAACAGATGTTCGGGCAATGGCAAGGCCGAAAGTGCTACCGGGTCTATAAGAGCCGTGAAGACATGTGTCCGCAGTGCAAGGGCGCCGAGGCCTTTCAGGATGGAATCCCTCGCGTCAACGAAGAAGTCGGCTACAACAAGAACGGAATATTCACCCGCTATATCAAGCACACCATGCCCATCGTGGACAGCAGCGGTGATATTCCCTACCTGCTTGAAATGTGCACCGACATCACTGAAACCGATCAAATCCGAAGAGAGCACCAGCTTCTTTTCGATCAGGTTCCCTGCAATATACTGCTGATCGACCGGGATTTCAGGATCGTCAAGACCAATGCCAAGCTCAAGCAAATGCTTGGCGAGCTTGAAGGCGGCTACTGTTTCAGAGGGCTCAAGGGGCTGGACAGCCGGTGCCGGGAGTGCACTGCCAGACAAACCTTTGAAGACGGCCAGCTGCACACGGGTCATCACGTGTGGAAGATCAAAGATGGTCGAACCGTCCACCTGCATGTCATTACGGTGCCCTTGCGGCTGCACGACGGTAGCTTCGATATGGTCATGGAAATGGCCGTGGATGTCACCGAGACCATCCGGTTGCAGAGCGGACTGAATTTTGCACACACCTTTCTGGAGACCCTTATTGCCACTTCCATGGACGGTATTATCGCCGTCGATGATCAGGCCAACATTTCCGTGTTCAACTCGGCCGCCCGGCAGCTGTTCGGCTTTAAAGCCGATCAGCGCATTGTTTTGGACGACATCATGAACCTGCTGCCAAAAGGCATATCGGATCTGACCGATTTCCCCTCCCGCGATCTCTATCTGCCGGAAACGAGCATCCAGACCACCGGTGGTCAGGAGCGGCCGGTGCGCCTGGTCGGCAACAAACTGATGATGGAAGAAGAATCTTTGGGTATGGCCCTTTCGATACAGGATTTGAGCGAAATCAAAAAGTTGCAGAACGAAAAACTCGAGGCCGAGCGCCTCGCCGTGGTGGGACAGACGGTAGCCGGATTGGCCCACGGAATCAAGAATTTAACCACGGCGCTCGAGGGTGGAATGTATATGCTCAATACCGGCCTTAGAAAGAGTAATCTCGGCCGGGTTGAAAAAGGAATTGACATGCTTTCCCGCAACATCGAGCGTATCGGGATTTTCGTCAAAGCCTTTCTCGGTTTTTCCCGCGGAAGAGTAATCAAGGCGGCGCTGAGCAAACCGGAAGAAATTTCAAAAGAAGTGGTCAACATGTACGCTTCCAGGGCCAAAAGCCATGGCATTATTATGCGCCACGAAAGAACCGGCGACTTAGAACTTGCGCCCATCGACTACGAGAGTATGCTCGAGTGCCTGACGAATCTGGTCGGCAATGCCATCGACGCGTGTATCGTGAGCGACAGCAACAGCAACCTGCATGTAACCGTGCGGTCGTTCGAAGAAGATAATGTTATTATCTACGAAGTTGCCGACAACGGCTGTGGTATGGACTACGAGGTCAAGAAGAAGGTGTTCACCAACTTCTTCACCACCAAGGGGTTGGGCGGGTCCGGCCTGGGCTTGCTCATGACCAAAAAAATCATTCAGGAGCACGGCGGCCGAATCGAATATGAGTCTGAAGCAGGGCAGGGAACGGTTTTTCGAATTCGATTACCGCGAAATCGCCTGCCACAGCCTCCCGATGACACTGAAACGGTTGCAGCAACCGCCGGTGGATGATCTTTTGGCGATCTGATCTGTGCCGCTGCGCAGCGGCATGTCAATCAGGAGAATAACGAGACATGAATTTGCTGGATATCATGAAGGCCCAACGCAAAGGCGGAAAGCCGCCGACGTTGAAAAAGCGACGATGGAAAGCCGAGGAACAGCAACGATTGTCCAAAGAACTCTGTGTGACGTGTGGAAAACAGCCTGCCCAGCCTTCGAGTTACCGCTGTGCTGCCTGTGAGGGCGAAACCTCCATCGAAGATATCCGCTCTGAAATTGAACGCATAAGGGCGCGCATACTGGGCAAATAACCCCTGAGCCGAAAAGAATATTGTCATGTCCAATGCGTATCTCGTAAAATGTCATCGATACATCACCCATGAAATCGAACGGGCCGAAGAGCTGAGAAGGAAAGCCGAATCTCGCGGTGACAGGCTGCAGGCTTCTTTTCATGCAGGACAATTGGAAGAGCTTACAGCCCTGCGGGGATATATGTCCGTACATTTCAACCTGACGACGCAGCGCTATTATTGAACCCAACAGGCAATCGCCATCAGCGCACCCGAAGGCAGCCATGTCTCACAACTACCTATTGGATCTGAGCAAATATGTCGATACCCGCATCACCGCATTGACCGCCGGATCGAAGCAAAGGGTCGAGGCACCGGAAGAGCGTCGTCGGACCGCAGGCCAACTTGATGCGCTCAAGGGGTTTCAGTCGCTGTTGTGGCAGAATTTTTTCCCCAAGCTTCCCAACCGCCTCTACCGTCGTTTGTCGGCGGCCGCAGGTGCGGCCTCACCACCCGAAGAGCGGGATGACAGCGCGGATGCTTACTAATGATATTTGACAGTTATCCATTGAATCGGAACCCCATCGAACAGATAGGATTGATATGCTGATTACCAAAAAACATCAGTATGCCCTGCGCGCCATTTTCGAGCTGGGCAAACGCTACGAGCACGGACCGATAAAAATAGCGAACATTGCTCATGCCCAGGCCATCCCCGAGCGGTTTCTGGAAAATATACTGGCGGAACTCAAGAAGGGAGGCTTCGTGAAAGCCAAGCGGGGATTCAACGGGGGGTATGAACTGATCCCGCGTCCCGACAGGTTTTTAGTGGGCGATCTGATGCGCTTTCTCACGCGTGACCTCAAGCCGGTGGAATGCATGGCGCCCATTCCCGAAGCCGACTGCCCCTTTCAGGGCAAATGCGCTTTTTTTCCCATGTGGCGGCAAGTCAAAGATGCGATCTTCAAAGTCTACGATGCCACCAGCATACAGGACCTGCTCGACTGCGAACAGGAGGATGGTCGATATCCCCTGAATGTAAATCACTCCACGTCAAAGGCGCTAATGGCTAAAAATTCATAGCGCCCGTATCCGTCCGGTGGCAAATGAACCGAAAAACGAAGTCTCCGCGCCGCATGCTCATCGAACCTTCCGGATTCGATTACGCGCTTCGGACAGGTTGACCATCTTTACAATCTGACGACTTTCTTCTATGGTCCTGAATCAGAATGAAACTGGCCTCGCTAAACATTGAAGGTACCGAAATCGCAACCATCGAGGTTTCCAACGGCTACCGGCCGTGCCGGTGTCTTTTTTCTCCCAGGTGATGACACTGCTGCCCGGTGACATTATTTCCACCGGCACACCGGCAACGGTGTCTACCCAGCACGGTGATATCGTCGAATGCCACATCGACGGATTTGAACCGCTGGAAAAGCCGGTAGTTGATTTGAAAGCCGACCGGTGAAATCGTAATAGCAAAACGGTTCGGCTATCGACTCCGGACCTGCTAGATCCAACCCGCTTTTCATCACCAGATACACGGGATAATTCTCAGCGAACCGCAACCCCCTGCCATTCTCCTGATTAATATCATTTTCGGGCCATTCGCTTCTGCTTGGTTTCCGTGCCGTTTTCCTCTATAATAAATGGATGGTTCCGTCGATCATCTGGTTGCTGGAAATTCAACTCATATTGACCGGCGAGATCCGGACACGGGAAAAAGGCTATTCGAAGGGAGAGGCCGCGGATACCCGTTTCGGAGCCATTCGAACATTTGGTCAAGCCAGTGAAACCTGATTGAACCCGATTGCCTGGGAATCCAAACCCTGAAAGGGACATCTCGTGTCGAGTGCGACCAACAACGCAACCGAAAAAACTCTGAGAGAAAGCGAGAGGAAATACAGCAATCTTTTCCATTTTTCCAACGATGCTATATTCATCCACGATCTAAACGGCACGATTTTAGACGCCAACCAAAAAGCCGCAACGCTTTTTAACTACCCGGTCGAGGATTTGCTTTCGCTGAAAATCCAGGATCTCCATCCACCAAAAGCGTCTGCAGATGCGGCCCGGGCATTCGACCGCATTGTCCGGGATGGTGTCATCAAATTTCAAATCGATTTTAAAAAAAGTGACGGGTTTGTTTTCCAGGCAGAGGTATCGGCCAGCCTTCTTGAAATCGGCGGTAAAAAAGTAGTGCAGGGAATCATCCGGGATGTCAGCCAGCAAATAGAAATCGAAGCGGCGCTGCAACGGCGAAATGAATACCTGCAGGCGCTGCATCAGACATCACTGCGTCTGATCAGCCGGTTGGATCGTGAAAAGTTGCTCAGCGACCTGGTGGATCGGGCAGGCAAGCTAGTCGGTACCAGCGATGGATACATTCTATTGTACGATCCGCAAAAGGGCGACCTGCATGCGCAGGTCTGTATTGGACGGTATGAAAAACTGCTGGGATATCGCCTCAAACCGGGAGAAGGATTAGCCGGAAAAGTCTGGGAGAGCGGGCAGGCCAAGATGGTGGACCATTACAGCCAGTGGCCCGGAAGACTTGCCGATGACATGTTTGATTCACTCAAAACCGACCTGGGCATCCCGCTCAAATCCGGTGAGAAAACCATCGGTGTGCTTGGTGTCAGCTCATTCGATGAAGCAAAGTTATTCGGAGCGGACGAAATCGAAGTGTTGACACGATTCGCCGATCTGGCCTCCATCGTTCTGGACAACGCCCGGTTGCATGAATCGCTTCAGCAAGAGCTGTCCGAACGAAAGGAAACGGAAAAAGCCCTGACCGAAGCACATGAAACGTTCCTGACGGTACTGGACGGCATCGACGCCACCATCTATGCCGCCGATATGAAAACCCATGAAATTCTGTTTATGAACAAGTACATGCAGGATGTTTTCGGTGGCGATTTGAAGGGCAAGATCTGCTATGAATGCTTCAGAGGCGCCATCGGGCCGTGCACACACTGCACCAATCGGGACCTGGTGGATCCGGACGGCAACCCATCCGGTTTGCAGGTCTGGGAAGGGAAAAATCCGATCAGTGGCAGATGGTACCTGAACCACGATCGTGCCATCCGTTGGCCGGATGGCCGCTATGTCCGACTGCAGATCGCCACGGACATCACCACCATTAAGGAACTGGAAAAAAAACGTCGACTAACGGAACGTCATCTGCGGCAATCGCAGAAAATGGAAGCCATGGGAACCCTTGCCGGGGGTATTGCCCACGATTTCAACAACATCCTGTCTGCCATCATCGGCTTCAGCGAACTGTCATTGTTGGATGTCGAAGCGGATAGCGTCATCCACAGCAACCTGATGGAAGTCATCAAAGCCGGCAATCGCGCGCGGGACCTCGTTAAACAGATTCTGGCCTTCAGCCGGCAGACTGATCACGAATCTCGTCCGATCCAGGTTGAACTCGCCGTCATGGAAGCGCTGAATCTGCTGCGCTCCACACTCCCGTCAACTATCGACATTCGAGAAGACATCCAAGGTGGGCCTGCAACTGTGCTGGCTGACCCCACTCAGATTCATCAGATCGTAATGAATCTATGCACCAATGCTGCGCATGCCATGCAGCAAGATGGAGGGGTAATTACCATTGGGCTTGCATATATCAAAAGCGAAAGCCGGCCTGACCATCCGGATTCCCAACTCTCTCCTGGTTTATACGCGCGGTTGCGGGTTGCCGACACCGGCCACGGCATCCCGCCCGAAAATATCGACTCGATCTTCAATCCATACTTTACCACCAAGCAGGCCGGCGAAGGAACCGGAATGGGTTTGGCAGTCGTCCACGGTATCGTAAAAGGCTATGGGGGGGAAATTACTGTCCGAAGTGAACCGGAAAACGGCACCGTGTTCGATGTCTACCTGCCGGCCATCCAGCAACCGATATTCGACCAGACTCCCGGCGATAAGCCGCTGCCCACCGGCAACGAGCACATACTCCTGGTTGACGATGAACCTGCCCTGGTAGATCTCGGAAGAAAAATGTTAGAAAACCTCGGATACTGCGTGTCCACCTGTGACAGCAGCACCGGCGCTTTAGAGCTTTTCCAGTCAAAAAGAGAGCGAATCGATCTGGTCATCACCGATATGACCATGCCGATCATGAGTGGAGACAAGCTGGCACGCAAGCTGCTGGCTATTCGCCGGGACATCCCGATTATTCTCTGCACGGGTTTCAGCAATCAGGTGTCTGAGAAAAGTGCAGCACAGATGGGGATTCGTGCCTTTCTGCTCAAGCCGGTTGTCATGGAAAAACTTGCCCGAACTGTCCGCAGGGTATTAGAGGACGGCCGTAAATTGCCGTCGACCGTTGCCGGATCGGATTTTATCGCGTGAACATCGGAGGGTTGCAAATTCGGCGGATATCGAATATCTGATATTCCATCCGATAGTGGGCAGGAAACCGCAAAGCATAAACCACAAAAAATCGATTGAGGGGATGCGCGCAAATGAGAGAACAGTGGGAAAAAGATTTGGCCTGTCTGATCGTCTGCCCGCGCTGTTCCCTGAGACTGGAGAACAGCGCGGAGCGGATTCTGTCGATCTATGACCACGAGCCGATCTGTATGCGTTGTAAGAAAGAAGAAGAGCTGCGGTCGGACTATACCGAGCGCTCCAAACAGATGATCGAACAGTGGATGGCGGAATCGGAGCTGAACTACGGCGATATCGCCGGTTACTGCTACCACCATTTCAATCCGTTCAAGTGCTGACGCCTGCCATTTGTCATCTCACGAGGGTAAGCCCGTTGATTCCGTGCGATTTTGCTCTCGGCAACCGTTGCCTGGGCCGTTCGCCCTTTCCGGTCTATTTACCCCGCCACACTCATGAATCGCGTGTGCGTATTTGAAACGCCTTTATCTCGTGGTTATTTTGTTTTTGGCTAAAAAAGTTCCAACCATGTGCGGGCAACAAATCGCAGAATAGGAAGCCATGAAACCGAAAGTGACGATGGTTCAGCGCATGCTGCTGGTAGCTCTGGTTTTACTGGTCGACCTGGTGATCTTCTTCTTTCCATTGACGGCTGTTTTTCTGGCTTACATCATCCTGTTCAATCCCAGTTGGTTCCGAGATTTTCTCGACCGGATCGATCAACCAGACAGCGCCTGACGCAACAAGACTGTCTATCACCGGGAAATGAAAGC
Organism: Deltaproteobacteria bacterium; assembly: GCA_024639205.1. Lineage (GTDB taxonomy): Bacteria > Desulfobacterota > Desulfobacteria > Desulfobacterales > SG8-13 > SG8-13. The sequence goes on from JAHEIV010000001.1 coordinate 10,120, forward strand.
GACGACACCTATCAAATTCATCTCTCCCTGCACGATCCTATTGAGCCTGTCGGCTTTGATCGGCCTGCTGGGACTGATGGGCTGCGGTTTTTTCGTCACCGGTCAGAAAGACAGCCCGGCGGTCGATCCTTACCACCCTTCAGGGCTGCAGGCATTGGAGCTATCTCCGGCCCAAGATTATGCCGGAGAAATCCTGGCATACTTTCTACAAATCGTGGTCGGCCATATCGGATCTGAAGAAAGCCGACAGGCCTGGCGATCCACCGGCAGCGATGCCGCTCTGGATTTTCAGACCATATCAAAGATCATGAGCCAGCCCGCATCGAGCAAAGCTGACCTGATGGTATTGGATTTCAATCTGCTGGGTCTGGTCGAAACGCTCAGCCACTACAACCCGCGCTTCAACCAGTTTAAAGGACAATATATCTTCGACAGCGTTTACCCGTCTTCCGAGCTGGTTGCCATTCGACTGCTCATTCAAAGAAAACTGGAACAAGGCGAAAAGGTCAGTTTCACCGCACTGCAAAAACGCGAAGAGCTGCTGCAACCCCTTTCGAATTCCCCATCGCCGGCGGATCTGAAAGCTATAAATTTATCTGCCATCGAGTTTCAGCTGGTCAAAGACGTCTTCAGTTCCGACGCCCTTTTTTTTCAGTACTACAAGCACCCGTTCATCGTGGATGCGATGACCCGTATTGGTTTTTTTCAAAAAGACCGGCTCACAGAAGAAATCCGTAAGGACGCTTCGTATAAACGATACGCCCCCCGATTTCATTATCAGAAAAGCAATATAAACTCGGTTACCGTCGTGGTGTTGCCTTCATTCTCACGGGAGTTTGAATTCGGGGGCACATACGAAAAACCCTATGTCTACGGGTTCAAACCTTCTGCTAATTATCTGCAGACGATTGAAAAACTGAAAGCCGACATCCTGACCCGTACCGCTCATTTTTTCTTCACCGAGCTGAAAAGCAGCGGCCCGGCAAACGCCGTAACCGAGACTTCGTGGAAGAGCTTGTGGGCAAGCACCTACGCGCCGTTGATTCATTTTGAACTTTTCGATCGCAGGCCGTTGACCATCTATCCGGAAAACGCCGATCGTCTGGTGATGGATATCTGCCCGTCGGCCGACCTGGTCATTTTTCTGCTCGGCGAAGGAATAGACCGTACTATTGACGTAAAGGGAAGATCCGGGGATTTCTCCCGCACCGGAAGGCTCTACTTCGGCGCGGACGACATCAGCTACTATCAGCGAAATGACAAAATCGACGAAATCGCCCGGAGGATTGTCAGCCGGCTGCTGACCCTCCGGATTTCTGTCGGCAATTCTGCCGCTGACGGTTGATAGACAGCCGCAACCTTCACAAAAGCAAGTTGATTGGATATTGAAACATGCGCCCTCACGATGTGCTGGTGATCGGCCGCAGCTGCCTTGACTATATCTCGGTGGTGGATCGATTTCCGGAAGAAAACCAAAAAGTGCCGCTGTTGTTTCGATTGAAAGAAGGCGGCGGCCAGGGCGGCACATCGGCTTGCTGCATTAACCGGCTGGGTGGCAGTGCGGCCTATGTTGGTCGGCTCGGCGACGATGAGCAAGGTCGATTCTGCCTGAAACGGTTGAAGGATTTCGGCGTAAAGACCGAACAGGTCGAAATCGTCCAGGGCGGCCGGACGCCGGTGGCCTATATTTTCGTCACGCGTTCCACCGGGGCACGAACCATCATATATGAAAGCAACGAGTTGCCCCCCATAGCATGCACGCCGGCTTTGGAAAAACAGATCTCAAAAAAAAGCGTCATCCTTCTCGATCCGGAAACCACTGCCCTGGCAAAAGATTTGATTCGGCTCAAGCACAAGGACACCAAAATAGTGTACGACTGCGAGCGCTGGCGCGAAGGGTTGCCTGCCATGATGGTGGCCGCCGATTATTTCATACCAAGCTACGACTTCCTCGACTCAACGGTGCTGGGTCTTGGCGAGCATCACCTGTCGGTAAAGATGAGGAGTCTGGATAAGCGGATTCGCGGCAATCTGATCGTCACAAACGGGGAAGATGGTGCGTATTTCATCGAAAAGCGGCATCTCTATCGCGTTGCCGCTCCTTCGGTAAAAGCGGCGGACACCATCGGTGCAGGAGACAACTTTCACGCCGCCTTTGCGCTGGCGGTTGCACGTGGAATGGACCTGCATCAATCGGTCAAACTGTCGGTCGCATCGGCATCAATGTCGTGTCGTGAATACGGAGGCAGAAACGGCATTCCGACGTGGGAGGAGGCGATAGCGGTAGCGGAGGGTTTGACGGCCGAACCGGTTGGATAAGCGAACTGCGATCGGGAAAAAGCTGCGTGTCGCATACGCCGGGGGTAAACCTTCGACGCTTCGATCCTGTGATCGAGAAGCGTGGCCGCTGCCGGTTGGCTGCCGCTGATTACGGGCTCTTCTTCTCCGGGAACAGCTCCATCAATCCGACATGCTTGATCTTCTCCAGGCAGTCCTCCAGGGCGGCCATATCCGATTCACCGATGCCCTGGTATTGCTGCTTGGCAACGATGTTAACCAGGTTGGGAACCGCTACATACTTGCCTGCAAGCGATCCGGCAAGGGTTTCGTGGATATCGATATAAATCATTCGCTGCTGCCGAATCAGGTTGTAACGCTTGACGCGCGTCAAGATGTCGCCTTCATTCAACTCAAACATCGGTATGGTTCCGATCCAGGGTTTGCCTGCGGTTATCGCAAAAACTTTTTTAATCAACAGTTACAACGCCAGCTGCGTAATGGCAACATCACCGCCAAAACAGACCGCCACATCCTTTCCCGGCTCCCGGGGCCGCTCATGAATACTACCTTCATAATGATACTCATCGCCCTCACGCCGGTATCGGTAGCTGTGCGGATACTTGTCGAGGCTGCAAAATACCGGCTGTGGATTGGAGTCGAGAGCCACCGGGTGCGGCAAGTTGATATTCCAGTAGCAATTCGCCTCAGGCTCTTTTACCAGCAATCGCTGAAGGATCCTCCCGGCGTGAAGGCGGGTGATATCCCAGTCGATTTGATGGTTTTTGGCTATATATTGCGATATCGCAATCGCTTTGACCCCCAGAATTGCCGCTTCCCGGGCGGCAGCCACCGTTCCGGACTGGTAAACATCCGATCCGAGATTCGCGCCGGCATTGATACCGGAGATCAGCCAGTCAGCATCCGGTGCAAATTGTTTGATGGCCAACCGTGCGCAGTCCGCCGGAGTTCCTCTGACGCTGTAATGCGTTTCGGATTTGCGCTCCACCGTGATGGAATAATGGCAGGTAACGCGGTGGCCAACGCCCGATTGTGCAACATGGGGCGCCACCACCGTCGGGACGGCTACAGATGAGATGATCTTCGCCAGATTCTCCAACCCGGGTGCATCGATACCGTCATCATTGGTCAGGATGATTTTCAACTGCGGCAGGTCCGTCCGAAAAGATAGAATCTCGTTTGGGAGCTGTCAGCAACCGGCAGACAAATTCCGCTACCTGATCCGCTCCGTTGATTTCCCGTGGCTGTTGTCGTGTTTTTGCAAGCAGCGACTGCAACTTTTCCGTCCAGTCACCATTGTAGAACTCGGCCTCTCCAATTGCAAGGCCGGTCATCTCCTTGTTGACAAAGTCCGTCAGTTTGCTCGATTCCCGCGAATCGCTGCCCGAAACGTGCCCAAAGGGAACACCGGCACCGTAAACCTCTGCCAGCGTGCTGTAGCCCACCTTACCGATAACGGCATCGCTGGCATTTACCAGATCGGGATGAAACAGCGATGAATTGCGCGGCAACAGGATCAGGTTGCTCCTTGTCTCCATTTCAGGGCCTGCCCCCGGCAGGACGAACCAGGTTTCCGCCAGTTGCAGCAATGTGTCTAAAAAGTCGTGATTATCCGGCACTCCACCGGTGGTAACGAGCACCATCGGTGCCTTCTCGGGCACACCAAGCCTTTGGCGGATGGTGAGCGGCGGGCTGCGGTACTTTCGCCAGATAGGCCGAACGGTCAGGTCAGATGGCAGCGGCAGGCATACCGGTTCGGCCTGGACATGATAATCAGCCGAGCTGAATATCCGCTTCAAATAGCGGATATGTTTTCCCAGATCCGCAGATTCCGACAAATATCCTTCGTAGATCCAGTCCCAGGTGAAGTTTTCGATCAGCAGCGTAGGCACTCCTGTCTGGCGTCCCACGGCCAACCCCAGCGGTGATATGTCACACAGGATCAGTTCGCAGGCATATCGGCGAACCAGGTAGGAGAGATAGCTGAGTTGATAGGGATCGAACGGCAAGAGCTCGTTTAACTTTCGAATGGTCTGGTTCAAATCGGCCCTGAAGGGGGTTTGTTGTACCAGTCCGAGGTCTGTGTCCGCTGAATGATAGGTAAACGGTGCCGCCATCGAATTGCGGAAAAACCACGCCGGAACCGATGTAAAAATGTCAAATCGGCATCCGGGTTTCAATTGGTGAACGGCATCGGCAACCGCAGAGAGCCGGGAGGCGTGCCCGAAACCATGGGGTGAGACGAAGCAGGCAACGCGATGCGCGCCGTTATCCTGACCGGCAGGAAGCATCAGCAAACAACCCGTTGATTCAATCGTTTTCCGATCTATCTTGCAGCCACACGCACTGGCCGAAGCTTAGACACCACCATAGGACAATACATATTGTGAGTCAAGTAGATTGATTCTACAACATGTTGTGTGAAAGCGCCCCAGAATCGACCGGGCTGGAATCAGGCGGCAAAAAAGTTGCTGCGGAGCAGAAAACAATCTGGATGCACGCTGGAGCCGGTTACCCCGGCGATAAGGACAGCGCTTTTTCGCTGTATACACAGAGGCAAAAGATCGTCGCCAGCGGTTGGGTGAAAAGCGAGCCGATGAACACCGAGCTGCCTAACGCCACGATGCCGATGGTAATGAGCACCACCGCCGCATGCTCGATGAGAGAGCCCCGAGTGGCCATCACCGCGCTCTGACGGATCGCGGCCAGCAACCCCATGTTCCGGTCTGTCATCAGCGGTAAAACAAACAGGCACAAAAAGGTCACCAACAGGGTGACGACGATGCCCGGAAACACCAGAAATGCAAATCCCGCCAGCGCGGCAGCGGCAATCAGCATGGCAAAACCGAACAGCGGTAGAAACAGATTCAGATGAGTAAACAGGTCCCGCACCCTGGGGTCACGGCCTTCTCTCGTCAGTCGCAGCAGTGAATGGGTGTATCCGGCCAGGGTTACCGGAGCCATAATTCCGAGGGTTCCGAACCAGATGGCGAACATGACGAGGGTAACAATGATCAATGGGGCAACGAACTCCAGGGTAAGTTCCCAGGCGGTTTCCAAATGTAGCTTTAATTTCAATCGTGATCTTCTCCAAAATTGCGGTTCATGAATGTGGGGTTTGGTGTTTTTGCTATATGCAAATGTCAGTCATGTGTCAACCTGCAGCGGGTGATTCGGTGGTCGCTCCGGTTTTGTTCGGCAGGGTATCGAAAAATGCGACAACCGATCAGGGAAATTGATGTTGACAGTGCATCGATCAATGTTACAATTGCGACCCCTCCGGCAGCTACAACGGACAGCACCGCAATCTGCCGGTAAATTCTATGGCAAAAATCACGGAACATAGGTGGCGATTGGTGCTGGCCGCATGCTGCGGCCTGTTGCTAACCGGTGCATTTCCCAAGTTCGGTTTCCACTGGCTGGCCTGGTTTGCGCTTGTGCCCCTGTTGATAGCCATCAAGGGCCAGGGTGTCCGGTTGAGTTTTCAAATCGGTTTCGTTGCCGGGTTGGTTCATTATCTGACACTGGTATACTGGATTGCGTATACCATGCGGACTTACGGCTACCTGCCCTGGCCGGTATGCATATCTGTTCTGGTGCTGTTATCTGCGATTCTTGCGATGTATGTCGCCACCTTTTCAGCTGCCGTAGCAACCCTGAACCTGAAGCCGGCCGCCGGAATAATTGTCATCCCGCTGGTTTGGGTATCTACCGAATACCTGCGCGCCTTTCTGTTTACCGGCTTTCCCTGGGAATTTCTCGGTCACTCCCAATTCCGCAATTTGCACATTATTCAGATTTCCGATATATTCGGAGTATACGGTATTTCGGCTCTGATTGCACTGGTAAACACGGTCATCGCTTTTCTGATCCCCTACCGCATCGGGAAACCATCGCGAGAAAAAGCCACCGGCACAACGTTCGCAGTTGCAGCAATTTTCGCCGTTGTGCTGCTGTTCGCCATGAACTGGACATACGGTGAATGGCGGTTGCGGACCACAGATCGTCTGGTCAAATCCTCCCCTTCGGTACTCGCTGCCGTGGTACAGGGGAATGTCGAGCAGTCCGTCAAGTGGAATTCTGATTTTCAGATTGCCACCATTGACAAGTATCTGCGCCTGTCGAACGATATCATCGGCCTGCGACCGGACATCGTCGTGTGGCCGGAAACGGCTCTGCCGTTTTATTTCGGCCACAACAAACCGTTGACCGAAAGGGCCACCCGCGGCCTGCAGAAGATGGGGACCGACTTTATGGTCGGCAGCCCCGCCTTTAGACGGCGGGCCGGTGGGGTAGCGTATTTCAACAGCGCTTTTCTGACCGATTCAAACGGGGTGGTGCGAGCACAATACAACAAGTCCCACCTGGTCCCTTTTGGAGAATACGTTCCGCTCAAGCGCTGGCTACCGTTTCTCGGTAAAATGGTCGCCCAGGTGGGGGATTTCACAGCCGGTACGGTCGGGGAAACCATCCTCTGGAGAGACCACCGCCTGGGTGTTTTGATATGCTACGAGGCCATTTTCCCGCACATCAGCCGGGCCATGGCCAAAAATGGTGCGGTGTTGCTGATCAACATCACCAATGATGCCTGGTACGGCTACACGGCAGCTCCATACCAGCTGTTTTCCATAACCGTTTTTCGGGCAGTCGAACACCGCAAGTCGCTCGTGCGGGCTGCCAACACCGGTATCAGTGGCTTTATCGACCCAATGGGTCGTGTTCTTTCGAAGACGAATCTGTTTGAAGAAAATGCAGTTGCGATGAAGGTGCCGCTGCTGGAAGGTCAAACGTTCTATACGCGATTCGGCGACTGTTTCGCCTTGCTCGGTTTGGCGATATCGCTGGCATTGGTTGCATTCAAAGCCGCCAAACAGATCCGGCAGCGACAAAGGCGCTGATCTTGGCCGCAATCATCCAAAAGCAGAATGAAACATCTCCGGGACTCGCCGATTGCCGGCTGCAACCACCGGGTGATAGCGCCGGACGATGCTTGTTTCACAGGGACAATTAAACATAATCGGGGCGTAAAAACCTCACCCACCAGACAAATGACAGGAGGGCCAACCGCATGTCAGCTGAACTGAAGCAAACCGTTGAAGACCTCGATCTAAAACTCGAACATTTACGGAGTTATCTTTGACCTGCCGGCCAAGAAGAGCCGTCTGCAGGAAATCGAGGTTCAGATCGCCCGGGATGGCTTCTGGGACCACCCCGAAGAGACCAAGGGCGTTTTAAGGGAAAGAACCCAGCTTACCCAGCTACTGGAGCGCTTCGAACAGCTATCAGACGACCTGGAGGATGCCGATGTGCTGCTTGACCTGGCTGTCGAGGAATCAGACGACCACAGTCTGGGAGAAGCCGGTGAACAGCTGCAACTGCTCGAGAAAAAAATCAAACAGCTGTCACTGGACATGATGCTCGATGGTGAAGACGATCAAAGCAACGCCATCGTCTCCATCAATGCCGGTGCCGGGGGAACCGAGGCCCAGGACTGGGCGGAAATGCTTTTTCGGATGTACCTTCGCTGGGTGGAGCGCAAAAACTATAAAGTCGATGTCATCGACTTTCAGCCGGGGGAAGAAGCCGGCGTAAAAAGTGTCACCTTTACCGCCGCAGGCCCCTATGCTTACGGATACTTGAAAACCGAGATCGGGGTGCATCGACTGGTGCGGATCTCGCCGTTCAATGCCAGCGGAAAGCGCCACACGTCATTTGCGTCGGTATTTGTGTATCCCGAGCTCGACAAGGAAATCGTGATTGACATCGAAGAGAGCGACCTGAGAATCGACACATACAGGGCCAGAGGGGCCGGAGGGCAGCACGTCAACAAGACCAGCAGCGCCGTACGCATCACTCACCTGCCGACCGGAATCGTCGTTCAGTGCCAGCAGGAAAAATCACAGCACCGAAACAAAGAGATGGCCATGAAGGTCCTCAAGGCCAGACTCCACCAGGCGGAGAAGGAAAAGCAGGATGAGAAGATGCGTGAAATCCATGAAGGCAAGGATGACATCGCATGGGGTAGTCAGATCCGGTCGTATGTATTGCATCCCTACCAGATGGTAAAAGATCACCGTACCAAGGTGGAAATCGGCAACATAACTGCCGTGCTGGACGGTGATATCGATCCGTTTATTGAGGAGGCGCTGCTCGTAAAGTAAACCAGAACCGAACTCAAACATGCGTCTAAGGATCCAGGGCCGTGTTGCGGACTGGCTCGACAGGATCGGGGTTTCAGAGCCCCCGATCCTGCGGACAACCTACCGTGTATGCTCCGCTTTCTCGCTACCCCACGCCTTGCCCTGAACCCCGATCCTCATATCTTTGGATCGGTTCGAATGTCAGGAAACTTCTGAGACAATGGCCGAAAGCCCAATGAGCGCAGACCCGCTGGAGATCATCGAACAAGTCTGCGAGCGCGATTCACTCGCCTTCCGCATTCTTGTGGTTCACGGCGAACTGGTGGCGGGCAAGGCTGACGCGATTGCCGCCCGTGTCGCGCACCTGAATCCGGATGTGCGCTTTATCGAAGAAGCTGCTTTGCTGCACGATATCGGCATGATCCTCACCAACTCACCGAAGCTGGGATGCCATGGACAGCACCCATACGTCTGCCACGGTGTGCTCGGACGAGAGCTGCTGGAAAAACGCGGCCTGCCGCGACACGCAATGGTCTGTGAGCGGCATGTCGGTGTGGGTATTTCCAGAGAGGATATCCGCGTGCAGCAGCTGCCGCTTCCAGACCGCGATATGCTGCCGCAGAGCATAGAGGAACAGATTATCTGCTATGCAGATAAATTTTACTCCAAAAACGGCAATTCGGCTGGATATGAAAAATCGGTCGAACAAATCCTGAAAAAGCTTCAAAAATACGGTAGCGACAAAACTCGTCGTTTTCAAGACTGGGTAGAACTTTTCGAAAACCGATAGGTTGAGGGGCGCCGGATTCAAAAGGCCGGAAGGCTCACCGGTGATCGCCCCGTTTTTTTAGCTGCCGCGGCGATTCGAATCGAACTGCTGAGAATCGCGCTTACCCCTTCTATGAATCCCGAAGACGAAATCGAATCCGCAGCACACCATTTTTAAGGTCGGTAGTGGTGATCTGAAAGCGGCCAATCTCACGAGTGGATGAGACATGGGGGCCGATGCAGGGACAGGCGTCATAATCGCCGATCTTTACGATGCGGATGGCGTCGGATGCATCAGCCGGAATGCGTTCCAGGTTGAAGATGGCTTTCGCTTTCTCTTTGGAGGTCCACTCCTCAATCACCGGCAGATCGTCTCCGACAACCCTATTGACACGATTTTCGACCTCCCGCAAATCCGCTTCGTTGAGCTGCCGTTCGAAACGATAATCGCATTTGGATCTTCTCTTTTCGATGTGAGCGCTGATACAGCGGCCGCAGCCGAACAAACGATCCATGGTCTGGTTAAGAATGTGTTCGACTGTGTGCATCCGCGGATCGTAATTCTTCTTCATACTTCGTCTTCGGTCAGCGGTGGTTTGCGGACAGCGGGCGGGTAAGTTTTTCCCCTGAGATACCAAAAATCTTTATCCGGCTGGCGGCGGAGATTTTTCGGCAAGGTCAAGAAAAACAGGGGATTGTGCGGAGGCGTACCTGCAAGTACGCTGCACAAACAAATCCTGCAGTTTGACAGGGAGATTGCCGAAAAAGAACGCTTCTCGCCTGGTAAAGGCTACCAGCCCCAGGACAGGTATTGATCAATCGAATCCGCTGCCTTGCGCCCGGCTCCCATGGCCAGAATCACGGTGGCAGCGCCGGTGACAATGTCTCCGCCGGCCCAAACGCCCTTTTTCCTGGTTTTTCCGGTTTCCAGATCGGCGTCGATATACCCCCACTTGTTCAGCTGCATATCCTTCGTCGATTGGGTCAGTAGCGGATTGGCTCCGGACCCGACGGCTACCACGCAAAGGTCGCAATCCAGGCTGAACTCGGAACCTTCCATGGGCACCGGTCGGCGGCGGCCGGAATCATCCGGCTCGCCCAGCTCCATTTTGAGGCATTCCATGCCGGTCAGGCGTCCTTGTTCATTGCCGAAATAACGGGTCGGGTTGGTGAGCAGAAAGAATTCGATGCCCTCTTCTTCGGCATGGTGGATCTCGGCAGTTCGAGCCGGCATTTCGTCCCGGGAACGCCGGTAAACGATCCGGACCTTGTCGGCACCCAACCGCATGGCGGTTCTGGCTGCATCCATCGCCACGTTGCCGGCTCCCAGAACGACCACGTTCTTTCCGATGGGTATCGGCGTGTCGACTTCCGGGAAAAGGTAGGCCTTCATCAAATTGGCCCGGGTCAGGTACTCATTGGCAGACAGAATGCCGATCAGGTTTTCACCGGGGATGTTCATAAAGCGTGGAAGCCCGGCACCCACGCCGATGTAAACGGCATCGTAGCCTTCCTCTTCGAACAGTTCGTCGACGGACACCGTGCGTCCGACCACGGCGTTGCACTCGACTTTGACCCCCAGCCGCTCGAGAAAATTGATTTCTTGGGCCACGATCGCTTTTGGAAGGCGAAACTCCGGAATTCCGTATACCAGAACCCCGCCCGGTTTGTGAAACGCCTCCAGGATGGTGACGTCATAGCCTTTGACGATCAAGTCCCCGGCAACAGTCAAACCGGAGGGACCGGATCCGACTACCGCCACTTTCTTCCCGTTCGGTTTTGCTCTTGGCGGCAGTTCACCGGTGCCGTGAGCGCGCTCCTGATCGGCTGCAAATCGCTCCAGGTTGCCGATAGCCACCGGTTCGCCTTTCTTACCGACAATGCATAAGCCTTCACACTGAATCTCCTGTGGACAAACCCTTCCGCAAACGGCAGGCAGGCTGTTTTTTTCCCACAGCTTCCGAATCGACTGGGTAAACTCCCCTTCCCGGATCAGGTTGATGAAACCGGGAATGTCGATTCCAACGGGGCACCCCGGCACGCAGGCCGGCTTCTTGCACTGCAGACATCGACCGGCTTCCTCGATGGCCATTTCCGCTGTTAAGCCAAGGGGCACCTCATGAAAATTCCGCGCGCGGACATGCGGCTCTTGTTCCGGCATTTTCAAACGGGGGGTTTTTTCCTTTTTCGCTGCTTGTCCCGCCATATCACCTCCACACCATTCGTTTGTTCGGCAGCCAGACCACTGACAGGATGACTCGGATCCAAGGTGGTGTCAAATCAATTACCTGGCGTAATCCGGTTTCAGCATGCAGTAGTCTTCAAAGCATCGTTTCTCGTCCTCACAGTATGCCTGAATACGCAGCATCAGTTCGTCGTAGTCGACCTGGTGGCCGTCGAATTCCGGGCCGTCCACGCAAGCGAACTTGGTTTTTCCGCCTATGGTTACCCGACAACCACCGCACATGCCGGTTCCGTCGACCATGATCGGATTCAGGCTCACGATGGTTTTCACCTGGTATTCACTGGTCAGTTTCGATACGAACTTCATCATCGGCACCGGCCCGATGGCCACCACCATCTGCGTATCCCCCTTGTCGAGCACATCTTTGAGGGCATCGGTCACAAATCCTTTGCGACCGTAAGATCCGTCATCGGTGGTAATCAGCAGCTCATGGGAGGCAGCGGCCATTTTTTCCTCCAAAATCAGCAGATCCTTGCTGCGGGCTCCCAAAATAGCGGTCACATGGTTACCGGCATCCTTCAGTGCCCGCGTGATCGGGTGCATTACCGCAATACCGGTTCCGCCGCCGACACACACGATGTTGCCCACCTTCTCGACGGTGGTCGGTTTGCCCAGCGGCCCGATAACGTCCTGGTATGCCTCCCCCACCTGCAGGGTTTTGAACAATGCGGTCGACTTTCCGACCACCATGTAGATGATGGTAATGGTGCCCTTTTGGGGATCGGTTTCCGCCATGGTCAGCGGAATGCGCTCGCCTTCCTCATTGGCCTTCAGGATTACGAATTGACCCGGTTTCGCCCTGGATGCAATGCGGGGCGCTTCGATTTCATTGAGAATCACCGTGCCTTCAGCCATCTCTTCGCGATTGACGATCGTAAACATATCCACCTCCGTTTAACCCCGCTCCCGGGGGATCGAATCAGATTCAACCGGCTCCTGTCATCTCAGTGGTACAAAACCAAAGACGGATTTTAACCAAATACGCTTAACCAAATCAACCCCTATCTTGCCAATCAAAGGTGATCATGCTACACAGCGCCGCATGACGGGCAAACACCATGCGATGCGGATATTTGACAGCCACTGTCATTTGGACGATCGAGCTTATGACAAGGATCGCCGGGAGGTTCTTGAAAGGGCCCGGCAGGCCGCGGTGACCAAAGTGATGGTGGTGGGAGTCGATCTGCAAAGTTCTCGAAAGGCCGTCCGCCTGACCGAGCAGCTCACCGGGTGCTATGCCGCGGTGGGGATTCATCCCCACGATGCCAAGGATTGCACAGAAGAGACGCTGACACAGCTAAAGCGTATGGCTCGAAGCTCCGGCGTGCATGCCTGGGGGGAAATTGGCCTCGACTTCAATCGAATGTATTCCCCGCAGCCGGTTCAGGAAAAGTGGTTCATCCATCAATTGCAGCTTGCCCGAAAACTGGGCCTCCCCCTGATATTTCACGAAAGGGACAGCGGCGGGCGCCTTCTGCAACTCATTGCCGAACACGGCGGCCCGGGGCTTGAAGGGGTGGTGCACTGTTTCAGCGGCGGTCGCATCGATCTCGAAGCGGTGTTGCGCTATGGCCTGCACGTGGGAATCACCGGCATTGTGACGCTCCGGAAAAGAGGTGCCGAACTGCGAGAGATGGTGCCCAGCATACCGGCCGAGCGAATCCTGGTGGAAACCGATGGCCCTTATCTTACCCCCGCACCGGAGAAAAACCGTACCCGCCGCAATGAACCGGCATTTGTCCGTTCGGTTTTACTCAAACTGGCCGAGGTACGCGGCGACAAACCGGATGAACTGGCCCAGGCCATATGGGAAAATACCCACCGGCTGTTTCGAATCCCTTATTGATGCCCGTCATTCACGGCCCCGGTTATTCTTCGCACCTACTGTCACATTATTCGAAACCAACGAAACCAGCACGAAAATCAGGCTGTCGGCGGATTTTCACGGAGGGGATAAAACCCGGTGATGAAACAATCGACCTGCGGGACGGCGATTTCACTCTGCCCGGGGAAAGTTAGCCGGGCGCTGTCGGCAAAAAAGAACCGGTCTGCACAAAGTACCAAACCGGCAAGTCCTGTCGGCAATTGACGCGGTCGGAAGTCGTAGAGCGGAAGAAGCGTTCCGCTGCGCTCAACGATTGAGGTGTAAATGATGGCTGAGTTGTGGCTCAGCCTGCCAAGGGCGGCCAGAGCGACGCCTCGCAAGATCGAGGTAACAGCAAGATCGTATGAACGAGGGGACGCTCTCCGGAAAAGGACCGTTCACCGTATTACGGACGCCCCTCTATGGCCTCCAGTATGCGGCGGCCGATCGGCTGCTGCGGATGTGCCGAAACCATCCGCTCGGCCACCTCCCTGGCTTTTCTCCAGCGCTGTCTCTTCAGATAAAAATCAGCCAGTGCAAAAAGAAATTCGAGGTTATCCGGCTCAACCGCCAGAGCCGTACGCAGCGACTCCTCTGCTTTCTCATCTTGGCCGAGCTGCTGCTGCAGAAGCCCCAGATTGTATCGAATGCGAGCCCTTCCGGGCAGACCTTCTGCGGCAGTCCGCAGAAATGTTTCCGCTTCAACATACTGCTTTTCTTCCGCCAGCAGCAGTCCCAGCGAGTAATGGATCTCGAACAACTCGGGTTGGTCGGCGACCACTTCCCGGAGCAGCTGCTCGGCCGGTTGGTTTTTCCCCTCACGGTTGTAGTGCATAGCCAGATTGACCTTGGCGGGATAAAACCGGTTGTCGATGTCAATCGCTTTGCGGTAATTTTGCATCGCTTCGACCGGGTTCCCGAGTGCAGCTTCGAGATTGCCCAAGTTGTGACGGGAAGGGGCAAAATCGGCGGTCCGTTCCATTGCCTGGCGGTATTCTGCCAGTGCGGATGAAAACTCGGCTCTCAACGATAACGGCAGCTGATCGGACGGCACAGCCGCCAATCGCTGCGATGCCTCCATCCGAACGGCTTTCACCGGATCATACAACAACGGTCCCAGCAGCGATACGAGAGAACCCGACTCTCTTTCGACAAAAAAACGAACGGCATTGTAGCGCACCAACGCCTCTTCGTCGTCCAACGCCATCCTCAGCGTCCGCGCACTTTGCTCACCGGAGTAAGCGGACAGGAGCGACAACGCGGTGGCCCGCACGACGGTTGGATACAGCCGATCGCCGGCCAGACGCACCAGATCGGCGACTGCCTCCGGATTTCCGCGACGCCCGGCAGCAAAAACCGATGCAAAGTGGGATCTCTTTCGTTGGCCGTACCATTTACCAACCGCCTCTTCAGACCAGCGAGCGGACTTATCCACATGACAGCGGTTGCAGGCGTTGGGCGTGCCGATGCTCAGACTCAGATCCGGCCGCGGAATCCGGAAGCTGTGATCCGGTCGATAATCCACCCCCATGTAATAGCGGCCCGGCATATGGCACTGCTCACACAGTGCGCCGGAACCGACTTCAAAGAGCACTTCGCCGGCTGTGGATCGAATCGGGTCTCCCGCTTCGCCTTTTTTTTTGTGAAAATGGTGGTCTTTGCTGTCGTAAACAGCCGACCGGTGACACTGAAGACAGAGCTGATTTGCTTTCTTGATGCGACCGCCGCTGTGCACGTCGTGGCAGTCGCTGCATCGAACACCCCGGTCGTACATTTTACTCTGCAGAAACGATCCATAGACGTAAACCTCCTCGAGTATCTGTCCGTCCGCAAAGTAATATCCCTCGCCGAGCAGCTGGGGAATGCCGTAATCGAGGAAATCAGCATGCTGGTGAATGTTGTCCACCAGCGACATCCGGCGGGAATGGCATGGGGCGCAAAGCTCGATCTGCCGGCGGGGACTCAGGTCGCTGGTTTGAACCACCAGGGCTGCATTTTGAACCGGCGGCCGCGCCATGTCCGGCAGCTCGGCCCAGCGGATGTGGGCGGATCCAGGGCCGTGGCAGGCTTCGCAACCGACGCTGATCTCCGACCAGGTCGTCTGGTAGGTATCGCTGTCGGGATCGTATTTTTTCTGCAAATTGGTTGAATGGCATTCGGCACACATGCCGTTCCAGTTCTGGGCATTGTTGGTCCAATAAAGCCAGTCATCCGACGCCGGCGGTTGGTCCGGGTAGATGTGATACCATCGTCGCTTGTCAACATCCCATGCGATGGGCAGGCACTGCAGGCGCCCGCCGGGAAAGGGCACCAGGAATTGCTGCAACGGATACCAACCGAAGGTGTGGGTGATCTCAAACTCGGCCGGCTTGCCCTCCGGCCCCCGGGTGTGAACGAAATAGCGGCCGTCTTTGCGGTAAAAGCGCGACGCATCGCCGTTGTGCTGAAAAACGACGTTACTGAAATCGGCGCGAACGCTTTCTTCGCTCACTTCTGCCATCGCCCACCGGTGATGGGATACGGCCCATTTGTCATATTCCGACCGGTGGCATTCCCGACACGCATTGCTGCCCGCAAAAGCCGCTTGCAGACCGTCCGGTTCGGTCGGAAAACGGTCGGAGAGAACCCTCACTTTTACCAGATAAAGGGGACCGGATAGGATGATGACAACGGTGGCAATAATGCCGGTTATTTTCCAGCGGTTCATGTCAGATCTTCTGCGGGTATACCGCCTGCTTCTTGTGAAATACAGAGCGCTTCATGCGGACGGCCGTATCGACTTTCACGATGTTGTTTTCGATGGAAACCGGAAATATGTCCAGCGCCCGGGGGGCCGGGGTATTTATCACGCTGCCGGAAATATCGAAGATCGATCCGTGGCAGGGACAGGCAAACTGTTTTTCTTTTTCTTCCCACGGAACACTGCAGCCCAGATGGGTGCAGGTCCTTGAAACCGCCAGGAATCCACCGTCATCCAGACGCGACAGGTAAAACTGGCCCCGGGGGAAGGCGGTAACGGATCCGGGTTTGAATCGGTCCACCGCACCGGCTTCGATCACCGCTCCGAACTCCCCGCGGCCGGCCTGTGGTTTGCGGGGGTGCAGGAAGCTGGTGATCAGGTAGATGAGTTCGGCCAATGCCACCGCTGCGAGCCAAAACCACAGTCGGGTCAAAAAGCTGCGCCGCCGTTCCAATGGGTCGACGGCCTTGTCAATTTTCTTTTCCATTTTGTTTGCTTTCATCCCAATCGGCCACAATGAAAATCGGCATGTATTTTTTCACCATGGCCAGACCAACAACATCCCCTTGCCCCTGAACCACAAGCCCGTGATGGTCAGCACAACGAAAGTCACTGTAAAGAAGACGAACACCGCCTGGACGGCTTCGCTGCGAAAAGCAGATGTCCGCCCTTTTACCAACCGGTAAACACCGACCGCCACTGCAAGCAGCAGGGTTGTCGGTAACAGCCCGCGGCCGATCTGTGGTGGCAAGTCGATAAACCAGCGTCCGGGTTTGATCATCCATTCATCCATAGCGATCAACACCGGTGTCAGCACGATCGCTGCAGCAGCGGTCTTCAACGCCGTATGCCGTCCGTATTGCGAGACAAACCAGACGCCGTCGATATTTTGGTTGTAGTTACCATACGGAATGCACACCAGCGCTGCTGCAACCAGAGCCGGGATGATAAACACCGCAAAGGTGGGATGCAGGTGCAGCAGCATTTCCTGCAAGCCGGAAAAATACCAGGGAGCCTTGGTCGGATTGGGGCTCAGGCCCGGATTGGCAGGCTCTGCCAGGGGGGCATTGAAAAAAACTGACAGCATCATGACAACGGCCACCAGCACCACGGCCACCGTTGCCTCCCGAACCAGCAGATTCGGTATGGCCGGCACTCTCACCGGATCCGGGTCGGGATCATCTTTCGGTGCTCTGGGAACAACCAATCCGCCGGCTTTGCGCGTTCGCCAGAAGTGAAAAGCCATCAGCAAGCCCAAGGCCAGCGGCACGACTGCGGTGTGAACGGCAAAAAAGATCCGCAGCGTGGCCGGGCCGATTTCGGTTCCGCCGCGAATCGTCTCCTGCAGCTCGCCTCCGATTCCCGGTATGTATTCGAGCATGCCGGTGGACACCGTTATGGCCCAGAAAGAAAGCTGGTCCCATGGCAGCAGATAACCGGTAAGGTTGGCGACGAGCACCAAGCCGAACAGAAGCAGGCCGATGATCCAATTAAACTGGCGCGGCGGATGAAATGCGCCGGTAAAAAACACCCGCATCATGTGCAGAAAAATCACCAGCACCAGCAGGTTGGCACACCAGTGATGAAGGTTGCGAACCAGCAAGCCAAACGGCACCTCGGTCATCAGGGCCCGTATGGATTCATAGGCGGCGGTGGCGGTCGGCTCGTAGACGAACTTTAGCAACAATCCGGTTCCGATCTGCAGCAGCACCAGCACCGCAGCCATTCCACCCAAACCCCACGTCAGCGACAACTTCAGGGTCTTCTCCGGTACCGTTGCCGGCCTGAAATGCAGCACCAGATGGGCGAAAAAATAGCGTCTGCGCTGCTGCTCCGTACGGGGGATAATCGGAACAGGGAATACGGACTGCCAGACCCGTCGCCGCAGGGTGGTCCTCTCTGGCATTGGAGTGGGTGGTGCTGACATCAGTTCTTCATATCAAATTCGGTGATTCCTGTACACGTCTAAGCTGCGCTTTCGCGTCGGTAAGGACACCGGGCTGCAGAAAGCACAGTGTTAGGGAGGTTGCCACCATAGGGGTTGAACCACCACCTCTACAAGTCGCATTCCTTCATTTGCACGGCGCACGCCTATATTCATAAGATTCGATGTGCGATCCGTCGATACGGGAACAGTCAGCGGCGCAGCTGTATATGGATACCGGGAATCACAAACCGGTTGTAACGCGACAAACCGGCGAGGGCGGCCTGCCAGAGGGGAGCAAAGCAATCAGTTGTGAGCGATCATAAGACAGTTTTTTTCCCTTACCGTGCAAGCTGATCTTCCGCAGGGTGGCAGCGCTTCTGATTTTCCAGCCTGGCTGAAAAATCGCATGACATGTTCGGGCTAACTTGCCATCAGGTGGGCAACAGCTTTTTCCAGGCCGTCGAGGGTGAGTTCGAACATGGGAAAAATCTCACCGATGACGCTGGTGGTGCGGGTGTAGTGCCACGTGCGGGCGGGCAAGGGGTTCATCCAGACGCTGTGGGGAAACATTCTGGCCAGAAATTTGAGGCACTCGATGCTCGGCTTTCCACTTCGTTCCTCCAAGTGAATCGATCCGTCCGTTGCCATCAATTCATAAGGAGCCATGCTGGCGTCGCCCACGATGAACCATCGCATGCCTGGATCAGCACTGGCGAACTCCTCGATGCGCTTGGGCTTTCGAAACCGTGCCGGATCCTGCCACAGGGTGCTGTAGATCGTGTTGTGAAAGTAGTAGGTTTTTAACTCCTTGAACTGGGCCCTGGCGTAATCGAACAGGGTCTGCACCACCGGGATATGCGGATCCATGGAATAGCCGCCGTTGTCGATGGCCAGACAAATCTTGAGACGATCCCTGAGACTGCGGTCGAAAACGATTTCGATCTCTCCGGCATTGCGCATGGTCTGATAGATGGTGGCATCGATATTGACCCGATCTTTCGGGCCTACCGGAACCAGGTTGCGAAGCCGTTTCAGGGCCTCGCCGACCATCGCCTGCGTCAGCGGTCCACTGAGAGAATAATCTTTGTATCGCCTGTCCAAGGCAACCTTAACGGCCGAGCGGTTGCGGGAGGTTCCCCCGACTCTCATACCGCCGGGGTGAAAACCGGAATGCCCCACCGGGGAAGTACCGCCGGTTCCGATCCAGCGGTCGCCGCCGTGGTGTTCTCCGGATTGCTCCTCGAGGCGCTGTCTGAAGTATTCAATCAGTTCGTCCGGGGTCAGGCGGGTCAGTTCGGACTCGTCGATTCCCAAAGCATCGGCCAGCAGCCGCGGATCCTGCAACCATTGCTCCAGCAGTGTTCTGGCAATTTCATCCAACTCGATCCCGGTGGTGTCGGGAAGTTCAGCGCCTTGAAAAAAATGGGCAAAAACCTGGTCGAACAGATCGAAGTAACGTTCGCTCTTGACCAGTATGGACCGGCTGGCGGTATAAAAATCGTTGAGAGAGGCAATCAGTCCGATGCGCAGTGCCCGCTGCAAGGTCAGAAACGAGGTCGGGCTTATGGGAATTCCCACCTCTCTGAGCGTATAAAAGAAGTCAACGAACATTGGCTCTGTGGATTGGCGTTATGACGCTATCTGAAATCGAAACGCTCATAATTAAAACAATATTTTTCGCTCCGTGATTTGTGAGGCCCGCCGCAGGTCTTCACTCTTTTTGAACAATACCCCCAGAAACGGAACATCCCCACTGGCCAGCTGCTCGGGTGCAAAATCCGGATCGACCATCAACGCTCGAATCCAATTGATCAGCTCTCGCGTGGCAGGCTTTTTCTCGACGCCTTCGATCTCTCGCAAGCGGTAGAACGCGTTGACGGCGCTTTCCACGAGCTTTGTGTCAAGGTCCGGAAAGTGAACGGATAGAATGCGGCGCATCATCTCGGGATCGGGGAAGGCGATATGGTGAAAATTGCACCGCCCCAAAAAGGGATCCGACAGGTCCTTTTTGGCATTGGAGGTGATGACGATCACCGGACGGTGGATGGCTGCAATCGTCCGGTCTATCTCGATGATGTCGAATTCCATCTGGTCGAGCACATCGAGCATATCGTCCTGAAAGTCCGTATCGGCCTTGTCAATTTCATCGATCAGCAAGACACAGCGAACATCGGCGGTGAATGCCTGCCCGATCTTGCCCATTCGAATGTAAGCGGAGATATCACTCACGTCCCGTTTCGAATCGCCGAAGCGGCTGTCATTGAGCCGCGTGAGCGTGTCGTATTGATAGAGAGCATCCACCAGCTTCATACTCGATTTAACGTTCAGCACGACCAGGGGCATTCTCAAACTTTCAGCGACAGCGTGGGCCAACATGGTTTTACCGGTTCCCGGCTCGCCCTTGAGAAGCAGCGGCATCTCGAGGGCCCTGGAAATATTCACGATACTTGCCAGCTCGTCGTCGAGAACATAGTGGGTCGCACCGGCAAAGCGCTTCTCTCTGTCAATTGCCATTGCTGCCTTCCTTTTATAATACCCGTTTCAGCTTACCGTGTCTGTCTCAGCCGATCGGACACTTCCCGTGTTAACCGCAACACTTTGACGGCCAGCTCCGGCGGCAACGAGCCCGTTCCACAGCTAGGCGTAATCAATGACTGTGCCTGTATGACAGACCGCCCGATTCCCATTTTCTCCAGCACGTCGGCCTTGGCGTGCCATTGCTCCAGAAGCGATTCGGCAGTTTCCCTGGAAATATTTTCTTGCTGGTGAGTGGGAACGATTCCCCAGGCCAGAATGTTGCCCGCATTTATGAATCGAATGATCTGCTCCCGATAAAGAGCAAAGCGGTCGAAGTAGTCATAGGCATCGAAACTGATTATGTCCGCTGCCGTGTCGAGCACCAGTGACCAGTCGGTGTTGGCGCAGACGTGCACCCCTGCCAGGCCACCCTCTTCGTGAATCGCTTCCACCACCTCATGCAAACAGGCCAGAATTTCTTCGCGTGAAATACTGATGAACTCCGAAGTTCCGTAGCCGGCCAGGGCCGGCTCATCGCAGAAGATTAAAACAGGCCGGTTGAGCGCCGCCAGTCCGCGGATCTGCCACCGGGCTTTCATGGCGAGTAATTTAACCCCGGCGTCCCGCAACTGGTTGTCATAAAATATCGCTGAATTTTGCTCATCGTGAATCCCGGTGCAGAAAGTAATCGGACCGGTCACCTGGCCTTTCACGGCCAGCGGCGAATATGCATCGGTCTGCAAGCACTCCAACAGCGCTGTAAATCCCCTGGCCTTGAGATCGTCCAGCACAAAGCGGGATTCATTCAATTCCTTGCCGTCTTCCATCACTGCCATATACTCTTCATAAAAGGAAAGAAGTTCCCCCTCGTATTGCGACGAGGTTCTATCGACAAATATCCGCCCCTCATCGGATCGGAGTCCGGGCAACCCGGTTGCGAACTGTGGCACCATCAATTCTTCCGGATATGCCGGCAGCTGCACCCACAGCGGAATGGAAGGCGTAAATTCCAACATCAGTTCGGTCGCTTTAGCGTGATCCGTCAGGGGAAGGCTGCCAATCAGCAATGGATGACAGTCTGCTTTGAATGGTTCCGGCATCGGTTTTCTCCGGTCCGGCGCCGTCGGAGCGCCGACGTTTACTTCATGATGATATCATCATGAATCCATAAGACTATCACCAGTTTACCGTCGATTGCAAGCTGCAATCGAATCCGTTGGTGGCGAGTGCCTTGCCTGTCGTGCGTAATGATTGACACGTCCCCGTGCCGGTGCTATAGTCCGTTCTTGTCCAAGTGGTGGATGGGGACAAGTTTTCTATCTGATTGCAACAGGTTACCAACCATCAGGCGGTTCCCGATCGGCCGATGGAGGCCGCTAACCAAGGGGCAGTGTGGCTGACATTATCCCCATAGACGAGCGACTTGCAGATGCCAGGGGAAAAAAGAAATCTCTGGACCGCAAGCTGAAGATCCGGGCCGTCCAGAAGATCTTTCAGTGCACCCGATGCGCTTTCAAATGCGAAAAATGCGGCACGCAAATAGAACCACGCCCGCAGAAAGAGTGCAACGAACCAAAGAGCCGTCAGACCGTGTTTCGCCTTTGTGAAGAATGCCGGCAAGAATATCTCGACTACATCCGCTGGCAAAACGGTCGACCGGATTCAAACCCCTACTGGCGCAACGATGCCTGGTGCGAACTCTGGCGCAGTTGGATCGCCTATCAGAAATCGATCGAACGGTACATGAAGTCGCGAGAGTTCCTGCAGCTTCTGCATGAGCTGAAAAGCAACAGGCACGATGAATAGGAGGCGTGTATGTTTGGAATAGGAATGCCGGAGCTGATCATTATCCTTGTTATCATCCTGATCATATTCGGTGCCGGCAAACTCCCGGAAATCGGGGCAGGTATGGGCAAAGCCATCAGAAACTTCCGCGGGGCCACCAAGGACGAAGAGTCCAAACCGCAAGAAAAGCTGGATGATAACAAAGATTCCTGATCCGCCACTCCGACTGATCGACAGCTGATTCTCGCCGCATGGGCAGCTCATTACACCCGGGAGCTGCCGCTTTTCTGATACCCCGGGGCAATGTCCCGCATATTTCAGCCGTACCATTCAACAACGTTGAAAAACCACCCTAACCATGCGGGTGACAACCGAGACCGTATCCCTCAGAAGGGAATGTCGTCATCTTGCGAATCGGCATACGGTGGTTCAGACGGCGGCGGCCCGCCGGGTGCCTCCCGCGGACCGGATGATTCTCTGGAACCCAGAAATTGGACGTCGGTGGCAACGACCTCCGTGGTGTAGCGTTTGTTGCCGTCGCGATCCTCCCAGTCCCTTGTCTGCAGCCGACCTTCAACGTAAACCTGACGGCCTTTTGACAGATATTCACCACAGATTTCACCCAGTTTTCTCCAAGCAACGATTCGATGCCACTCCGTTTTTTCTTTCCTTTCCCCGCTCCCCTTGTCGCTCCACTCGGTGGACGTTGCGATTGAGAAATTGGCAACCGCGGTGCCATCCGGTGTATAACGCACCTCAGGATCCCGGCCCAGTCTGCCGATCAGGATTACCTTGTTGATACCCGCCATAAACACCTCCCTTGATCGATCCAGATGATCATTCAACCGACTTGTTGTGTTGTTACAGAATACGGCACTCAAAGTCAAATTGACTTGTTTACATCCGGTCGGCTACCTGCTACACAGTGCATCTGGATTTTCTAAGCGTCGCAAATCGACCTTCATCGACCCGCCCTTCGGTTGGCGCGGTCGCAGATGACTGGTTGATAATCGCGCGGCCACCGAAAACGCAAACTACCGAACAGGACCGCTACCGGTGGGAGGCTCCGGCCACTATTGCGGAGGCTCCGATTGCGGCGAACGTAAAATGAACACCCAGCCCCCCGGGTTCTCCGTGCGTCGGGGATACCTGTACACCATTCTGGCGGCGATCTGCTGGGCCATTTCCGGCTCGGCAGCCAAGTTTCTCTTTAACAGCGGCGTGACACCGTTTCAACTGTTTCAAATTCGGATTACCATCGCTGCTATGGTCTTGCTGGCCTGGCTCGCGCTCCGACGCCCGGCTCTGCTGATAATCGATCGCAAAGACATCCCGTACTTTGCTATTCTCGGCAACCTCGGCGTGGGCGCCTGCCAGATTACGTATCTGTTCGCCATCAGCCGTATCAACGTGGCGGCAGCGATTCTGCTGCAATACCTTGCCCCCTCGTTTATTGCCATCTATGCCGTCGTTTTTGCCCGTGACCGTCTCAAACCGTCAACGATCTCGGCATTGCTGGGAGCGACTCTCGGATGTTACCTGGTGGTCGGGGCGTACAACCTGCAGATCGTGAGGATGAACTGGGCCGGGATCGTCAGCGGTATCCTTTCGGCAGTAGCTTTTGCCTGGTATTCCATTCACGGCGAGTACGGCATGCGTCGATACAATCCGTGGACGGTGCTGTTTTATGCCCTTTTATTTGCCGCCGTCGTGTGGAACATCATGCACTCGCCCCTTGAATCCTTTTTCCACCCTTTCACCCCACTGCAGTGGGGTTGGATCCTGTACATCGGCGTCATGGGAACCCTGGTCCCTTTCGGTTTGTACCTGCAAGGGGTCAATCTGATCCGTTCCACCCGGGCCAGCATAACCGCAACCCTCGAACCGATTGCCGCCGGCGCACTGTCGTTTGTTTTTTTGAACGAACGTATGGATGCCCTGCAGATCACCGGGGGGGTGCTGGTGATCGCTTCCATCATCTTGCTGCAGCTGAAACAGGAGGCCGACGAAAAGACGCCGGCTCTGATGCGGGCCCGCAGGCAAAATCCATAATCACCTGGGTGCCGTAACGAATTGGAAAGACAACATCGCCCGATCACCGCACCGGGAGGGCCGTTTGTTAAGTGACCGTCCAGCTTTTGAAAAACGCATCAAGCGTCATGTCATCGGACGGTTCCGTGAATATTTCGCCGGAACCGCTCCCGGACTCGAATCTCTGTGCCTGCAGGAACTGCAAGCGTTGCCCCTGACGATACACAAGGCCCAGACTTGTCCCGGAGGTGTTCTTTTTCACGGGAGACTCATCGACTGCTACAGGGCTAACCTGTATCTGCGCACAGCCAACCGTGTACTGATGAGAATCGGCACGTTCAAGGCGGCCGGGTTTCACGAGCTGGAAAAAAAATGCTCCGAACTGCCCTGGGAATTGTTTCTGGAACCGTCACACGAGATTGCGTTTCGCATCCGCGCGAAAAAATCCAGGCTCTTTCACACCGCTGCGATCGCAGATCGGTTTCGCAGCAGCATTTCCAGCCGGATATCGTCACCGCAGCAGACGCTGCACGGTCGGAACGAACGGCAGCAGCCTCAAACCGTTTTTGTTCGTGTCGTTGACAACCGGTTCACTGTCTCACTGGACAGCAGTGGCGTCAACCTGCACAAACGGGGTATAAAAACCATAGGCTCGACGGCGCCCTTGCGGGAAACAACAGCAGCGGCGGTTTTGATGCTGGCCGGTTACAAACCGGCGAAGCCGCTGCTGGATCCAATGTGCGGCTCCGGCACGTTTTCTTTAGAGGCCGCTATGCTGGCAAGCAATATTCCTGCCGGATGGTTCCGCGATTTTGCATTCACCGGTTGGCCGGCACACCGCCAGGCCCGGAAACGGTGGGAGCACATGAAGGCCGAAGGGGGCAAGCAAATCTCCTTTCCAAAACAGCCGCCGGTGCTGGCATCCGATATTGACCGTCGCGTCTGCAACGCTTTTAAAAAGGCCATCTCCGGACATGAGCTTGGTGCTGCAATTGAAATCTTGCACCGCGATTTTTTTGACATACAGCCGCAAAATTTCACCCACCGCAGCGGGCTGGTAGTCATCAATCCGCCCTATGGCCGGCGGATCGAAACGCCGGGGGGGATCCGAACGCTGCTGCTGCGCATCGGCACCAAACTGCTTCGAGACTTTCCGGGCTGGAAGTTCGCCCTGATGGTGCCGGCAAAATCAATGCTCCAGCAAATTCCACTTTCCTTTCGTACGTTCCCGATCTTTCACGGCGGGCTGCAGGTGGTTGCGGCGATCGGCACAGTGCCGCCGACGGCCGACCAAAGCCCGCCGTAAATTTCCGACCACTGCAATAGGCACCTTGGCCCCAAACCCCGCGGCCTATGCTCCCACGACTTGACAGGCTTTAGAATGATTTACATCTTAGGCCGGCCTGTAGAGCAACAAATCCATGAATTCCGATTCTTGCGCAGAGACACGATGATCGGCCCCATAAAGACAACCACGGCTATTGCTTTGACAACAAACTTCTTTCTGTTGCTGATGTTTGGTTCAGGATGCTCTCTCACCCGCGACAGTGAATTGGAAACCGTCCGGTCGCTGCCACCGGCGCCGTTCGGCCAAGCCGTTTTTCTCGGCCATCTGGAAAACCAAGATATCACCGAAGCCAGTGGGATCGTGGCATCCCGCCTGCATGCCGGCATCCTGTGGGTCGCCAACGACGGTGGCGATGCGCCGGCACTACATGCCGTCGACATGCGCGGGGCTCACATCGGCCGCGTGAATATACGCAATGCGCAAAATGTTGACTGGGAAGACCTGGCCGCCTTCCGTGTCAACAACACCGCATTCTTGTTGATTGGTGATTTCGGAGATAACCATGCCCGGCGCAAGCAGAACGACCTGTACTTCGTACGCGAGCCCGACATCTCCGACCACCCGGGCCAATTCGACTTTTCGGTCGATTGGTACCGGCGTATCCGATTTGTCTTTGAAGACGGCCCCCGGGATTGCGAAGCAGTTGCGGTCGATCCGGATAGAAATCAAATACTGCTGCTGACAAAGCGCACCGCCCCGCCCGTGTTGTATGCCCTGCCGCTGAGAACGGAAAAGGAGGAGCCCCTGATGGTTGCCCGTCGTCTTGCGGTGGTTGACAACATGGTGCCGTCTGCGGCAGCATCCTTGTCCGGAGATGTCCGTTTTGGCAAGATCCGCTCTCAGCCGACATCGATGGATATTTCGCCAAACGGATCGGAAATTGCCATCTTGACCTACGGAGACGGATACCTGTACCGGCGTCCGGCGCATCTCGGTTGGCCGGCGGTATTTCGAAAGCCTCCCGAATTGATTGGGATGCCGGCGCTGCGCCAGGCCGAAGCGCTTTGCTTCACTGCGAATGGACAATCGTTGATCGTCACATCGGAACAGCTGCCTGCACCGCTGTATCGATTGGACCGATATTTACCATTACAAGGAGGGCGTCACCGTGACACCTGAAATCGTTATGGTTCTGATCATTCTGGCAGTAGCGGTCATATTGCTAATCACTGCCTCGATTCCCATGGAGGTAACCGCTCTGTTGTCTCTGGGCGCGGTCGCCCTGATCGGACTGGTGAGCCCGTCGGAGGCGCTGGCCGGATTCAGCAGCCCCGCAGTCGTGACGGTGTGGGCCGTATTTATCGTCAGTGGCGGGCTCACCCACACCGGTGTGGCAGACATTCTCGGCCGTCTGGTATTGCGGATGGCAGGCAACCGGGAGACCAGCATGATCCTGGTGATCATGGTCACCGCAGGAGTGATGTCCGCGGTCATGAACAACGTGGCCGTGGCCGCGCTGATGCTGCCGGTGGTAATGGACATCGCCCGCCAGACCGGAAGCCCGCCCTCGAGGCTGCTGATGCCGCTGGCTTACGGCTGTCTGCTCGGCGGATTGACCACCCAGATCGGCACCCCTCCCAACATTCTTGTCAGTGACTTTCTGCGCGAAGAAGGCTACCAGACGTTTTCATTTTTTGATTTCACTCCGGTGGGAATGGCGGTCATGGCCAGCGGAATCATATGCATGCTTGTATTCGGACGGCACCTGCTGCCGAAGCGAACCGTCTCCGATGCCTCGTCACCGGCCGGAACGGATTGGAAGAGTCAATACGATCTGCAGGACCGGCTCTTTAGCATCCGAATCCCCGAAACGTCCGTGCTGGTGAAAAAGACTCTGGTAGAAAGCCGAATCGGATCGATTCTCGGTCTGAACGTTCTTGGAATCACCCGGTCCAACCAAACAATGCTCACACCAGGACCGTCGGACATCCTGGAAGCCGGAGACGTGCTGACGGTTCAGGGCCGGATGGAAGAGTTGAAAGAAATCCGAAACTGGCGTCTCCTTGTCATCGAAGAGAACGTCATAGACATCGCCACGGTCTATGCGGGTGATGTTGCCACTGCCGAAGTTCTCCTGCCATCCAGTTCCCGGCTAATCGGAAAAACCCTCAACTCGCTTGGATTTCGCCAGTTATATGGTGTGAACGTGCTGGCGATCAGACGAAGCGGCAGCATCAAACGGTCAAACCTGCAGGATGAACTTCTGGCAATCGGTGACGTGCTGCTGGTGGCCGGCCCCCAG
>JAHEIV010000453.1 GCA_024639205.1 Deltaproteobacteria bacterium
AAGCCTGCCCAACATGCTGGTGATTCGCAGTGTGCTCGGCACGAAAAAAACCCTTGTATTTGTCAGCCTGGTGGTGATGATGGCGACTGTAAGCGGTTTGATCTTCGGCTCTATTTCATGAAAATGGCAAGCAAATCATTTGAAAGGAGAGGTATCATGGACGTCAAAGTGTTGGGACCCGGATGCCCCAAATGCCAGCAGACGGAAAAAATTGTCAGCGAAGCTGTCGCCGAAGCCGGTGTCGAGGCGCAGATCGAAAAAATCACCGACACCCTGGAAATCGCCGGTTACGGCGTATTTGGGACTCCGGCAGTGGTGGTCGACGGGAAAGTCAAGAGCGTCGGCAAGATACCCAGCAAACAGGATGTTCTAAGCTGGATCGGGAAGTAACCGGAGCATAAGGCCATGCTGCTAAAGGGTTATAGACTCGAAATTTTCAACAACAAGTGCATGCCCGGGGCGATGACCGTGAACTGCTTCGCGCACCTGGACCAGGATGTGAGCGCTGTGCTGCCTTATCTGAATTCCGTGCTGGGTGGGTTCGAGTATGTTCAAGAACCGCCTGCGGTCACCTTCAAGACGCAGGGAAAACTGATCACCGTGCACGGAAACCGGATTGCCGTTAACGCACTGAAAGACGAGGCGGAGGCCCGCAAAATCGTCGACTGGCTCAAACGCGAAATCAACGAAACCTGGGAAAACCGCAGTGGCATTTCTCCCCGAACAAAAGGAGCGGCCCGGCCGCAGATCATCGAGATCCTTAAAGCGCTGCCCAAGACCAACTGCGGGCAGTGCGGCGCGCCCACCTGCATGGTGTTTGCCGCCCGCGTGGTCGAAGGCGTCAAAGGCGCAAACGACTGCCCGCCGCTGGATGCCGACAGCAAGCGACAGTTGCAGCAATACCTGAGTAATTTCGAGATGGATGTCTGACTCGGGCCATGGTCCTGGACCTCAACGGACAACGCACCCTTCCAGCACGGCGGTGGAGCGGTAAGTGAAAAATTCCATTCCGGAAGAAAAAATTCGAGCGGTGATCGAAGCGTGCAGCGACTGCGACGTGTGCCGGCACCTGATGGATGCCGACTGCCTGTTTTTTCCGCAACTCTATCGGTTGTGGGACCAGGAGCAGGAAACCGGTGAACCGGCCTCTTCCAGAGAACTCCGGGATCTGACCGACCGTTGCAATTTTTGCGCCCTGTGCCCGTGCCCGAATATCCGGGCGGATATCATCGATGCCAAAACGAAATTCATTGCCCGCGACGGGCTAAAGTATGGTGTTCGGACCATTGAAGATGTGGAGCGCATCGGAGAGATCTGCGGCGCTTTTCCGAAAATGTTCAATACGCTGCTGCGTCATCGCTGGTCCGGCAGCCTTGTAAAGCAAGCATTCGGCATTCATCCCGAAAGAAAGTTTCCGACATTCACCCAAAAAGATTTTTCCAAATGGGCCAAAGAGAATAACCTGCATGTGCAGGGCCATCCGGACAGTAAAAGAAAAGTTGCCTTTTTTGTCGGCTGCACCGGGCGATTCTTGTTCCCCGAAGTGCCGAAGGCGGCCGTTACGATGCTCCAAAACTGCGGCGTCGAAGTTTACGTACCGGAACAAAAATGCTGCAGCATGCCGGCCCTGCTGGAAGGCGACAGACAGCTGGCCATTGGTTTTATGCGTTTCAATCTACAGCAGCTGACCGAAGCCGTCGATGCCGGCTACGATATCGTCTGCTCGTGTTCCACTTGCGGTTTTATGCTGAAAAACCTCTTGAAGGAGGGCGCTTACTACTCGGACGAATATCAACAAACCGTGAGAGGAGATGAAAGTCTTTTGAAGGTTCCGGCGGGCAAGGATCTGCTTGACGGGCACCGGGAGGAAGGCTTTGTCGTGCTGCAAAAATCGATTTACGGCAAGATTCTCAAAGATGAAGGCTATTTTTCCGCCCTCAGGGCCCAAGACCGCATTCGCGTGGCAGAGCACACCTTCGACCTGGGTGAATATCTGGAGAAATTGCTGCAAACGGGCGAGCTGTCTGCCCCGGTGAAAACCTTTGGCGGCCGCATGGTTTACTTCCCGCCGTGCCACGGCCGGGAACAAAACATCGGCCGGCCTTACATTAAATTGTTGACCCTGCTGCCGAATCTTCGCATGGAATCGATCGACGGGCACTTTACCTGTTGCGGCATGGCGGGCATCATGGGTTTTAAGCGTGAATTTCACGAATCCTCTATTCGGCTCGGACAGCGCCTGATGGACAGGATCCGGCAGATCGACCCGGATCGCATCGTCACCGATTGCCTCAGCTGCCGCCTGCAGTTTAATCAGTGCCTGCCGCATCCGGTCTCGCACCCCATCGAAGTCTTGGAGAAAGCCTATACCGGACAGTGAGGCGGCCGCTGTCGGAACTGGATTTTTTGGTGCACTCCTGTAACCAATTGAACGCTAACAGTTCTTACATTGTAAAAATCGAAGGTACGCCATTTCCAACTGCTTCACCGAAATGGCATTTCGGGTTGATTTTTCCCCTGAACCGGTTTTATAGGGTGAATCAAATGGGCACATGCTCATAACCGGTGACCGTCGTCCGCCAGCGCCGACGCAACGGAATCGCTGGAATCGCCGGCTTGATTCAAATCAAACCGATCCGGGGGAAGATCGGCAAGCGGTGCGCAACGGTCGACACCGCAAATGGCAGACCAACCAACCGAACATGAGGAGAGAGCAGATGCACGCCACTGTCAGCCGTCCACAGCTATCTTCCAACCCCTTTCCCATCCAATCAGCTGCCGGTATGGCTGCCAGGATGTCGACAGCTATCATCATCCTGGCCGTCATTGGAGCGTTTCTTCTGCCGCCGGCGGTCTCTGCCGGCGGTGTCACCTTAGAAGAGTGCATCCGCGCTGCACTGGCTAAAAACCCCAACGCCGAGGCGACCGCTTTGCGCATCGAAGCGGCCAGGGCCACGATTTCCCAGGCCAAATCGGCCTACTACCCCCTGTTTCTGCTGTCCGGAGACTACCGGCTCAGCGACAATCCCACCC
>JAHEIV010000050.1 GCA_024639205.1 Deltaproteobacteria bacterium
TGATCACGGTGGGTTCCAAAAAGTGGTCGAAGTCGCAGAGTGCAGCAGCTTACGCGTTCGGTAGCGGGGTGCGGCCCTGAAGGCAGCGGTAGAGATAGGCCCATGCGATAAAGCTGACCGGTACCGTAATCAGCAGGCCCATCCCGCACAATAGCAGTCCCAGGATGTTGTAAAATCCCAGAAGGCAGGAAAATGTAAACACCCGCCACAGCCGACCCCTGGCAACCGCATAGCTCTTTTTGAGAGCGGTGATCGGTCCGACCTGTTCATCCACGATCACAAAACCGTAAAATTGCAGCCAGAGCGACAACAGCACGCCGGGCACGATCAGGAAGATGAAACCGCCAATGCACAGCAGGCCAAATATAATGCTGCTGACCAGATAAGTCAGCGTCTGGGGGAAGTGGGCGTGCAGATCCCTGAAACCGGTCGCCTTGCCGTCACAGATTTTCAGACAAATGCCGGCAATGCCCAGGGTGACCGCCAGTTCAAGAAAAATGGCCACGGCAGCCAGAAAAAGGCTGATCGGCCACAGATCCTCGGGAACCACTCCATTGAACACCTCAAAGACCATCTGGATGCAAACCGGTATGATAAACATGCCAACGATGACCAGAACCGGTTCCTGCTTCAATGCACGCCACCCGAACCGCAGGGCGTGTCGCGCCGAAAATACTGCTCCGGCTTCCGGACCACCGGGCTGTCGATCTGCAGCCGAATCGGTTCGGGTGCTCGTGGTAATTGCATCCGGAATCCGGGGGGAAGAACCGGTTACCGACCGGGCCGGTGCGGATGCTCTGGATGCAGCCGATATGGTCAGTTTCCGACCGCACTTTTTACAGGCCGCTGTTGCAATCCTGCTTTTCGGAATCTTGCGATCGGGGATCCGATAAACCGTGTTGCATGCGGGGCAGATGACGTCCAAAGCTGGCCTTTCAATGAAACGAACGACGGTAAAACCTGCTTTGTATTATAACACGTTTTGATATCTGATTCTTCCTTGCCCTGGTTTTTATGCCGGCTTCGAAGGTTTGATCACTGAAAATAAGGCAGGATAGAAGCCTGGGATTGAACCAACATACAGCTATCCTTTCATTTTCCGCCAACCCTCATCACTGAAACGCTTTTCCCTGCCGATTCCCCATTCTTTCATAGCCTTCAGGTAGGCTGGAAAATCGGCGGAGGTCAGTTTTACTATTTCAGCGCGTTCCCGGTTCCGGTTCTCAGCCTCATCAGGGGTAATGCCCACCCAGGTTGCAAACCCCTGATCAAATACCCAGTCTGCATCGATATTGTCCGGAGAGGTTTCCATAATCGGAGCGCGGTCTCTCACCACCTCCATAGCGAGTTCCATGACCCATCCATTGTCCCACGCCCGTTCATCACCCTGCACATTCAGACCTTCACTGCACTGCGGGCAGTACACCCCTTGTACGGCGCTTTCATCCAGGACCATCCGACCGAAGAAGATTTCGGCCGTATGTCGACCGCAAGCGCAAGCGATCTTATAACTCCGACACATGGCTGCCTCCTTTTTCCCCCGACCCTATTCACCGGAATGGACGATTTCTTCCCGCAGGATATCCCCCTGCACCCCGACTACCACGAACTTGACCGGTGCTTTCCGCTCGGCCTCCACGGCAACCTGTTTGGCCAGCTGCAGCAATCCCATGCAGCAGGGGACTTCCATAATCAGCACCGTCAGGGTTTTGATCTTCGCCACGTCGAACCAGGCCTTGATTTTTTCCCGGTAAACTTCCTGCCCGTCATCGAGCTTGGGACAGGCGATGGCCAGGGCATGATCGCTTAAAAACCTGGCGTGAAAATCCCCCAGAGCGTAGGCCACACAATCCGCCGTCAACAGCACGTCGGCATCCCGATAATAGGGCGCAAGAGGGGAAACCAGGTGCAGCTGAACCGGCCACTGGCGGAGCCGGGATGAGATTTGACAACCTGCTTCGGGTGCCTTGATTTCGGATTGCTGCCTGAAATTCATCATTCGGGCTCCCGGACAACCACCAAATTGATTCATTTTCCATTCTCCTTTCGGTATCGTTGAAAATTCGTCATCGATTTACGATGCGCTGCCGGACAGGGCCCGTCCAATTCGTCGGTAAAGCTCGTGTTCATCTGCCTCCGGCAGGCTGTGAATTTTTACTATGTCTTTGAGCAAACAGGTCCCCACGTTGCAGGGTCCGCAGCCGATTTCGTATTCGCTGAGGATATCGGCAATGACGGGATTCTGATCGATAAGCTCCTTGATTCCTTTTTCCATATGGGCTTCCATGCAATTATTTCCTTTCCATGATTTTGAATCTGAAGACCATATTTGACCAATCGACATCTATAATGATTGACCCAGGTCAAAAAGCCGACATAAAATATGGCAAAGACACCCCCTCGTGCACACAGGCTGTTGGAGTGGGCAGGAGCCAATAGCGACAATTTGCTTGATCATCGCCGCAAGCTTCGGATACAGGAAAGGGAGAGCGGTCGGGCCACCGACAATCGCAACGGACATACCGAAAATGCAAAACCCGGCCCGTCTGGAAATGCAGACAACGGAGAAGACCGAGAAAAAACTGCTGTTTGTCCACCAGGGTGCCCTGGGGGATTTTATTGTTACCTTTCCCGTTTTACGTGCACTGCGGACCGGTTTTGTGCGCATTGACGGAATCTGTCGCACCGAGTTCGGCCGCCTGGCAAAGCACCTGGCTGTAATCGATGAATTCTACCCACAGGATGCCGCACGGTTTGCCGGCCTGTATTCGGTTGAAACAAACCCGCAGGTCGCCGAGCTGCTGAACGCCTACGACCACATTCTGCTCTTTTCATTTTCAGAGGCCCTGGAAGAATCGGTGCGCCGTTTCAAGATGGACGCGGTGCACCGCATTCCGCCCTGGCCGCGGGAAGAAGAAAGCATTCAGGTAACCGAGTTTCTGTTTCAACGGTTGAAAGAATCGAAGTTGCTGCCGCTGATCGAAGCGACAACAACCGGCATGCCGGTGCGCCATCTGCCGGGCGATGACGGCGCCGGCGGAAAAACCGGCCCGGGTTCCCGCGTTATCCTGTGCCCCGGCGCCGGAAACGAGCCCAAACGCTGGCCGCTGGAAGGATATCTGCAGGTTGCCGACATGTTAATAAAAAACGGATTCCGCCCGGAATGGGTGCTCGGTCCGGCTGAACGAGATCTCGATTCGGCATTGTGTGCGAGCCCAGCGGCTGCCATGCCGGTTCACCGCAGCCTGGATCTTGTGCAACTGGCAGAACTGCTGCAATCAGCCGGCGGATATGTCGGTAACGATTCGGCTGTCAGCCATCTGGCCGCTTTTTTAGGCGTCCCTGCCGTTGTTATCTTCGGCCCCTCAAACCCGGAACGCTGGCGGCCTACCGGCCCCCGGGTAACGATCCTAAGGGGTGCGGCACCCTGCCGCTTGCAGCAGTACGAGGCGAAAACCGGTTGCATCGATTCTGATTTTATGAAACAGGTACCGCCAGAGATGGTGTTGAAATCATTTTTGCATCTGGTTGAGCGTTAAAGCATCGAAAGGAGCCCGGTTTGCAGCTGACAGAAATCTATACCCGCGGCAAAGCTTTCTTCGAAGACAAGGAATTCGGAAGCTTGCTCAATTATGTAGAAACCGGGTTTGTGTCGCGCAACGATCGGCACATCCTGGATCGCTTCACTTTCCGTCAGTGCTGCATCGACGCCGGTGAGTCCGATACGGACTGCCGGGTACTCGGCGTGGAATTGGCAACACCGGTGATCATGTCATCCATGACCATGCCGATTCCGGCCATTGCCGCTGATGGCCTTATGCAGGTGGCCGAGGGATTGAAAATAGCCGGCAGCCTGATGTGGACCGGCACACCGATTCCCGCCAATCTGGATCAACTGGTGGCAACCGGTGTGCCGGTGGCTGCAAACGTCAAACCGCTGAGCGACAGGGCTAAAATGCACGCCGACATCGAAAGGATTTTGGCAGCCGGAGTCACCTGGCTGGGGCTCGAGGTTGACGCCGGCGTCGGCACCAAGATCGCGGATCGTGAGATGGGATTCGAATGCAAGCCGCTTTCTTCCGAAGAAATCAGCCGTATCAAAGAATCGGTTGCCATTCCTGTGATTTGCAAGGGGGTTCTTAGCAAAGAAGATGCCATCAAGTGCGCCGATGCCGGTGTGGATGCCATCGTGGTGTCAAGTCACGGCGGCCATACGCTTGACTACCTGCCTCATCCCCTGCAGGTGATGGATGAGATCGTCAATTCCGTTGACGATCGCGTGACCGTATTTGTCGATGGGGGCTTTCGTCGAGGCAGTGATGTGCTCAAAGGCCTTGCTTTCGGCGCATCGTTGGTTGGTCTTGGACGCCCGATCCTTTATGGCCTGGCTGCCGGCGGAAAAGAAGGCGTGGCCGGCTTGATGGAAGGTATCACCCGGGAGCTGTCTCGGTTGATGACCATGGTTGGTGCTTTACGCACGGATGCAGTCCGCCGCGGGATACTCATCTCGAGATGACAGGCTGCCGATTTTAGCCGTCCCACCCCTTCGCCGGCCCTTCAACCGCAAAAATGGGTCCAGAACAAGAGAACCCCCGGTGGGTTAAAAACCACCGGGGGTTCAATACGGGCATTGCGTTTCACATCAATTCAGGCCAGATTCAACATCCGCTCTCGCACAGCGCAACTAAAACCGCTCCGATTCCCACTGAGACCTGCTCGCACTCGCGCATTCACAACTGTACAAAATGCCCAGAAAAAGTCAAAAAATTTTGGAGTTTGTACCCCAACCGCAAACCCTTGTCAACAAAAAAATCCGGCGGGAACCATCGGGGATTTATCGCCGGAATCAAATGGTAACACAGCCCGGGGCTGCTATTTGGACTCTTTTTCCTTGTTGGAGAGTCTGTCGATGGTGTTGTCGAATTTGACGCCGAACCCACCGCTGGGCAACACCCGTGCAATCTTTCCTTTGATCTTTACATGCTCGTTGGTATGCGGAAGTTCGAAGGCCAGCGTGATATCCTGACCCACCGACAGCGACTCGCTGGTTTCGATCAGTACACCGTCGGCGCTGATGTCATGGATGAACCCCCGGAAAACGCGATCTTTGGTGGCAAAATCGACGTCCTTAAAGTACTTCTCCCGGGGTGAATTTCTTTTGCCTTTCTTGTGCTTCTCCTCCAATTGATCCAGGAGCGTCTGCCGATCAATCGCGGGCAGCTGCAGAATCAACTCGAATAGACGAGCGGTAATCACAGAGATGTTTGGATCCTTGGCCAGTTTTTCGGGATCGGTCATCACGCAGATCCTTCGCAGCTTTCGAAAGCAGAGGTATTGAAAGAATTAAACAATATTATCAAAATATTGGCTCAATGTCAATTCATGAGGACTCGGTCATGAAAACGTGAATCAGAGAGTCGATATCTTCGACATTGATCACCGATTGTTTATCAAATGCAAGCTCCGGGTTGGCCTCGCGGAGTTTGCTCAACTGGCTGAAGATTATAAGCATCAGGATTTTATTGCCGGCTTGCGGGAATCTTTGCAAAAAGGACATCATCTCCTGTCGGTGAACTCGCAGCAGAATCGACGAATCTGCGCCGATAACATCCGCAGTTTTCTTCTCGCTCATGAATATGGCCGATTCACCGAACATCGCTCCTTGCACGATGGTGCAGGTGAATACTTTCCGGTCGTTCAACTCCCGGAGTGTAGCGCGCACCGTGCCTTCTACAATTCCGTAGTAGTATTAGCTGATATCACCGAAGTGGATGATTTTTCCCCCTTCTGAAACGCAACTATTTCGGCAAAGGAAAGAAATTCGGTGATATCCTCATCGCTCAAGAAGCGCAACAGGTTGAAATCTTTGATCTGGGGAAGGTTTGGTTGAATCTGGACCGGTTCGCTCATTATTACTCCCTCCCCAGGTGCAGGTAACAGTTGGATTGCAAACAGGAGAATGAGAAAAAATAGCCCTTGGGGGTGTCACGCAACCAACTGATGCCGGAAGGGTTATGAGCGAAGAATTGATGGAGCGCTGCCGAATGGAATAAACACGATCAACACCCGTATATTCGATCAGCGATTCCGTTCACAGGCAAGGCGCACCCATTGACTCATGGGGTTCGCTGTGTGCCCCTGTGAGGGAGGTGCACGAAGGGATGCTTTGCCCCCGGGTGGAATGCGCAGCTTTTTGCAGGCCGTCGACAATCCCGCCATGGTAGGACAAACGGGCGAGTGCGGCTCGCCCATCGACTGGATTCAGCCGATTTCCCGAACCAGCCTGTATTCAATGAGAAATACGCAGAAATATTGGCCAGGCATTGTTTTACACCACTGCCTGATGGGTTCTTTTGAAGTTCGGGTGGAAAGTATTCAGAAACTACGAGGGATGAAGAATTTCTTCAGGAAGGTTTTTCGTCAAGCAACCGGCCCCCTTCCAGCCGCATAACACCGTCTCTCTATAAAGGATGAAGATTGTGTATCCCATACCGCCTCATTTTCATGTATCATTTTCGGGCCGCCTTCCCATGCGCCGCAGGCCGCAACAACCGTCTCGCCGAGTGTGAACTTCCGGCCGCAGGCTGGGCAGCCTTCAGCGTTCAGGCGGTTGAGCAGTTCAAGATCGACGATGACTTTGTGCGGTTTTCGATTCGAATCGTTCATGCCGAACCTCTGGATTTATATGTTTTCGCAGTTCTATACATTGATTGAACTACTTCAAACCTGAAAAAGGGTAAGGGTGATTGACGGGGGTGTCAAGGCGGGCTACAGTGCAGGCAGGTGAAAGCCTGCAGGGTCGGGGGAGATTTATTCCCGTTCTTGCGTTATTTGTTTCACTGAAAATCGACGGCATCTTCCATCATGACAACCGCACGAAACGATCGAATCATGCAAGATCCGGTTGACACACGAAGTTTGCACAGATGCCGGGTAAGCCGGTTTACACTTATTATTTGTGCAGCCGGTATAATGCTGGCCTGCGGTTGCACCGGTGCTTATTTCCGCAAGAGCGAACGACCGCCGGCTCCACAGAAGGCAGTGGTTGAATGGCCGGTTCGCGAATACTGGACGGGCATTGTCTTCAACGGGGTCCGCATCGGGTTTGCTAACTTCATGATGTCACCGGCCCCGGTGCAAGAGCGTCTGTATGACATCCGCAGTCAGGCATACCTACGCACGCGAATTCTCTGGATGGATAAAACCGTACACCTCAAATCCTTTGACCGGGTCCGTGCAAATCTGACCCTGCAACAGTTTCGCTATGCATTCAGCCTGGATGGCAACCGCATGATCATCGAAGGACAGTCGAAAAACGGCACGCTTTTCTATTCGCTGCAGACGCGCGGGCAAACCACGAACCGGAAGATTGTACTGCAGCGACCGCTGTATCCGGCAAGCGCTGCCGGGCTTTATCCCTTGTTGCAGGGACTTACCATCGGCAACCGTCATCGTTACGACGTCTTTGACGGTCAAACCCAGCAGGTGAGATCGTTCGAGCAGCAAGTAGTTGCTTATGAAGAAAGCGAATTATTCAGCGGTCCGGCGTTCAAAGTCATTAGCCGCTTTCTCGGCCAAAAGGTGACAACATGGATGGATACCGTCGGCAATCCACTGCTGGAGATGTCCATGGGCGGCGTCATCATCGCAGCACTCGAGGACGAAACCACAGCCCGGAATTCTCTCACCCGGGCGGCTATAGATAAGCAAGACAGTTTTATCGAATTCAGCCGGATCAGAAGCGACCGCATCATCAGCGCCCCGGATCGGATCACTTCCATGCGAATGCGCATCTCCGGACTTGGTGAGTCCGTATCGATTCCAAGTGACTTCCGCCAGAGCTGCCACCGCAATGGTGATAAAATCATCTGCCACATCGATCTGCGGGGACCTCCTGCAGGTGCCCAAACCCGGCCCGAAACCGTAGAGGATTTCGAGCTTGACATGTACCTGCAGCCCACAACCGCCATTACCGCTCGGCACCCCAAAATTCAACAATTGGCCGAGGAAACGGTCCCGGCATCCGCAAACCAACTCCAGCGTGTCCTATCGATTGTCGAGTGGCAACAAGCCCACATTCGGAGAGAACCCGTCGACGTGTTCACTGCGCTGGATGTTCTCGAAACCGGAAAGGCCGAATGCCAGGGCCATGCGCTTTTGTATGCCGCGCTGGCCCGCAGCGCGGGGATTCCCACGCGAGTGGTAAACGGAATCGTCTACGTTCCTGAATTTGAAGGTTTTTTATATCACAGCTGGAATGAAAGCTACATCGACGGACACTGGGTGGCGGTCGATCCCACTTTCGGGCAAGTTCCCGCCGATGCCACCCACGTCAAACTGGTCGAGGGTCACAGCCTGGCCGACCTAACCGTCCTGCTGGAATTCATCGGCCGGATCCGTGTGCAGGTGGACAAATTTGAGTGACGGCGTCGGTCAACCGGGATCATTTACGAAATACCGCCTTGCTCATGAACACCTGCAGCCCGCACAGCATCCGGAAATTCTGCCCTTGTGGAGGAAATCATGCCGATCGCTGCTTCCACACAGCTGACATTTGAAAGCCAATCGGTGACTGCAAGTTTCATCGAACCATCCGGCCGGAGTGTCGAACGCCGAATTGAAATCCGCACAAATCCAATTACCGGACGTTCTTGCCGGATTGCTTACAGCCGGGTCAACGAAAAAGAAACCGGTACCGAAACGCTACCACCCCCACCGCCGGATGCCGCCAACACCGACAAGTGCCCTTTCTGCCTGCCTCAGGTGCACTCCCGGACTCCTCGCATCCATCCGGACCTGGCGGTCGAAGGAAGACTCTCCCAGGGCGAGTCGCTGCTGTTTCCCAACCTTTTCCCCTACGGCAGCTATTCGGCCGTAAGTCTTTTTGACAACCGTCACTTCGTTGAAATCGGTACCGCTTCCTTGCAAAGTTACACCGACAGCTTTGTGAACTGCAGCCGCTACCTGCAACGGGTTCTTCGGCACGACCCGCAAGCGCAGTACCTGGCGGTCACGCAAAACCATTTACCTTCCGCCGGTGGCTCCCTGGTGCATCCCCACTTGCAAATCAATGCCGATCGGATCTGCAGCAACCACCACCGATTCCATCTGGAACGAACCGATCGATTTTACAAACTGACCGGCAGACTGCTGTTCGGCGACTATCTGGCTCATGAAAAAGCGGACGGCTCCAGGTATATTGGAAAAACCGGTCCCTGGGAATGGACGGCGGCTTTTGCACCGGAAGGATTTTTTGAAATCTGGGGGATATTGCCCGGGGTCACAAGTCTAAAGGATGTCACGGACTTGGACTGGCAGGATCTGTCACGGGGCACACTCAACGTTCAACGATATTACCGCAGCATATACCGTAACGGCTATAACCTCGGTCTGTTGATCGCTGAAACCCCGCAAAGCCGCCTGGAATTGCGGACCGTCATAGTGGTTCGCTCCAATTTCGCCCCGTGGGTCCGCAGCGACTTTACCGGGTTCGAAATTATCCTCGGGGACATGACCACATTTATCGCGCCGGAACAAACGGCCGCGATGGCGCGCTCTTTCTTCACCTAGCGCCCGGACTCCCCGGCAAGCCGGTATCTTTGACGACACAGTGGACCCACCCGGGTCCGTCCACCGGGGTCTTTTTTCATTGACAGGTTGTACCACGATGTGGGTAAACTGTGACCTGTTGCGGGTAAGGTATACAAGAACCGGATGCCGCGCGGATACCGGTACACATCAACAAAAAAGGGCTTTGGATGGACAAACAAGAATTCAGCCACTTTCGCAAAAAACTGAACAAAACGCAAAAGCAGATGGCCCAGCTACTGGGCGTTTCCATCAAGGCGGTCCACAGCTATGAGCAGGGATGGCGCACCGTTCCCCCGGCGGTTGAGCGCCAGATATTCTTTCTGATTTCAAGGTTGAAAGTTGATGGGTACCCGAAGCCGAACTGCTGGGAAACCCGAAACTGCCCGGAAGAGGTCAAACTCGGCTGCCCGGCCTGGGAATTTAACTCCGGCGACCTGTGCTGGTTTATCAACGGCACTGTTTGTCAGGGAACAACTCATAAAACCTGGAAGGAAAAAATGGCGCTGTGCCGCAAATGCAAGATATTTAAAGAGGTTATAAAGATCTAATTCCGTTTTTTACTGCGTTGCTGCTGGGGCAACCGGCTATGGTTTGTAGCGCGCTGCCTGCTTTCCCTCTGATGCCCCGGAAGTGTCCGTCCACCCTAACACTTTTCCCCGTGAAACCGCTTCGATGGATTTGGCAGTGAGACATCCGCATATATGCCATGAGTGAATATATTGAACATGTCCAAACCGGTGTTTCGGTCGGCCTGGTTCGAAAGAAGCATTTCACTTTCGCGCAGCCTCCGGAAGTGATGAACCTGGAAAGCGGATCTCGTATCGGACCGGTGACCATCGCATACGAAACTTACGGCACTCCGGACCCTCAAAGGGAAAACACCGTCCTGATCCTGCACGCACTGTCAGGCGATTCCCATGCGGCAGGAACCTATACACCGGAGGATACAAAACCCGGATGGTGGGACATCATGGTCGGTCCGGGCAAAGGTATCGACACCGACAAATTTTTCGTCGTCTGTCCCAACATTATCGGCAGCTGCATGGGATCCACGGGCCCCGGCAGCATCAACCCGGAAACCGGTAAAGCATACGGCCCCGATTTTCCGGTCGTGACCATCGGCGACATGGTCGTGGCACAAAAAGCCTTGATGGACCACCTCCAGACAAAAAAGATCCTGGCAGTGATTGGCGGATCGA
Organism: Deltaproteobacteria bacterium; assembly: GCA_024639205.1. GTDB lineage: Bacteria > Desulfobacterota > Desulfobacteria > Desulfobacterales > SG8-13 > SG8-13. The sequence continues at coordinate 10,791 of JAHEIV010000050.1, forward strand.
TCGGCGGCATGCAGGTCCTGGAGTGGGTCGTGCGATATCCGGACATGGTACGGGCGGCTGTACCCCTGGCCACTACCACCCGGCATTCTGCTTTGGCCATTGCCTTCAACGAAGTGGCCCGACAGGCGATCATGGCCGATCCCAACTGGAATGGCGGCGACTACTACGACGGGCCCAGACCAAACCTGGGGTTGGCCGTAGCCCGCATGATCGGACATGTCACCTATCTTTCTGATGAATCAATGCGTCACAAGTTCGGAAGGCGGTTGCAGAAAAAAAGTGATTTTTCTTTTAATTTCGATGCAGACTTCGAAGTGGAAAGTTATCTGCGTTACCAGGGAACCAAGTTTGTCGAACGCTTTGACGCTAATTCTTTTCTATACATTTCCAAGGCTGCCGACTACTTCGACCTGGAAAGACAGCACGGCGACGGCTCGCTGGTCAAGGCCTTT
>JAHEIV010000454.1 GCA_024639205.1 Deltaproteobacteria bacterium
TGGTTTGTCGTATACACCATTGCCGCCTTTTTCTATCGGATCTTTGTCTACGCCAGCATCATTTTGTTTATCGCCAGCCGGTTTTTTTTCATCGGTGTAATGATCGCCTGCTGGGGCGCTTTCAACATGCTGGGTATGCCGTTGATGAAAATAGTCCGATTTTTGATGACTTCGCCCAAGCTGCGCAGAAAGCGTGTCTGGGCGGTTTTTGTGAGCGCTGTTTTGCTGGTTGCGCTGGCGGCGCTGATTACGGTAGTGCCGGTACCGCTGAGCACCCGGGTGGAGGGGGTGGTCTGGATTCCGGAGGATTCGTTTATCCGCCCCGGCACCGACGGTTTTATCGAGCAGGTGGTTGCCGACAATGGGCGCCGGGTGCGCATCGGCGATCCGCTGATCGAGTGCTCGGATCCACTGCTGCCGGCCCAGATTCGCGTGCTGGAGTCTCGATTGCAGGAACTCTCGGCGATGTATGATAACCAGCGGGTTGCCGAAAGGGTGCAGGCCGAAATCACCGAGGAAGAAATGCGGCAGGTGGAAGCCGAGCTGGCCGATGCCCGGCAGCGGGAATCGGATCTGGTGATCCGCAGCAGCCGCGAAGGGACCCTGGTAATTCCGATGGCCTCGGATCTGCCTGGAAGATTTGTCCGTCGGGGCGAGCTGGTCGGATACATACTGAACCGCTCGACTATTTTGGCCCGGGTGGTGGTCAGCCAGGCGGACGTTGACTTTGTGCGGCATCGAACCGCCGGGGTCAAAGTGCGCTTTCCCGAAGAGGTACCGATGGTCTATGCGGCCAGGTTGTTGCGTGAGGTACCGGCGGCCACCAACCAGCTGCCCAGCCGCACGTTGAGCCAGGAAGGCGGTGGCGAGATCGCCATCGATCCCCGGGAACCATATGGCATCACGGCGTTTAAAAAGATTTTTCTCTTCGATGTCGAGCTGCCGCCACCCGAAGGCCTGTATAATGTGGGCGGTCGCGTGTACGTGCGTTTCGATCACGGCAGCGAGCCGATGATCTGGCGCTGGTATCGCTCTGTACGGCAGCTGTTTCTAAAGCGCTTCAATATCTGAGTGGTGGATTCAAACCCCTTTCAGGGCCTGGTGGCTGTGTGGTTGGCAGATTGAAATGCTCACGTACTTTGTGTGCACGCTCCGCTTTCAGCTCGCGAGTCGCCTTGCCCTCGGCCCGGATCCGGGGCCTTGATGAAACCACTTCCAGTGCTTTGATCTGACCGGAAAACGAATTTACTTGGTGTGTATTCTTCGATGAGCACTCTGGTTCGCCATCAGGTATTTGACGGCATCTACCCCGAGCGCGAAGAGCCGCGACTGGGCAAAGCGGAACGTTTTAATGCTGCCGTGGGCGGCATGCTGGCCCCCTGGCTGCGGCCCCGTTATCGCCGGTTTCAGCGCATGGTGGATTCTGTCAACGCCGTGGCCGACGAAACAGCGCAATTGAGCGACGCCCAGCTGCCTGAAACAGCCCGCAGTCTGGGGCTGCGACTCAGAAGGGAAGGCTACAGCGTGGATGCGGTGGCACGAACGTTTGCGCTGGTGCGGGAAGCCTCTCAGCGAACGGTCGGCTTGCGGCACCTGGACGTGCAGATCATCGGCGGGACCGTGCTGCTTGGCGGCCGGGTGGCAGAGATGGAAACCGGCGAAGGCAAGACCCTGACCGCCACCTTGCCGGCCTGCGTGCTGGCCCTGGCCGGTGTTCCGGTGCACATCATCACAGTCAACGACTACCTGGCAAAGCGCGATGCTGAGTGGATGGAACCGATCTACCGGGCAGTGGGTCTGTCGGTGGGAACCATCGTCCACGGCATGGATCCCAACGCCCGCCGCCAAGCCTACCGCTGCAACATTACCTACTGCACCAACAAGGAAGTGGCCTTCGATTATCTCAGAGATCGCATCGTGCTCTGGGATCGGCCCACTGCCATCCGCCTGCAGCTGGAAAAACTCTTCGGTGACAGCTCGCGGGTCAGCCAGCTGGTGATGCGCGGATTGCACTTTGCGATCGTCGATGAGGCTGACAGCGTGCTTGTCGATGAAGCCCGCACCCCATTGATCATCTCTTCGGAAGCTGAAGGTATTTATCCGGCTGATATTTATCGTTTTGCTTTGGAGATCGCCCGGAGTCTGGTCAAGGGAAAAGACTTTACGATTACCAGTGAACGCGCGCTGGAGGTCACCCGTCGTGGAAAAGAGCAGATTCGACAAATCGATTGGGACCAGCCGGATTTTGCAATGAATGAAGAGCAACGCGAAGAGCTTGTTCGCCAGGGTCTTGTGGCGCTGCATCTGTACGATCGGGATCGCCATTATCTGGTGAAAGAAGACAAGGTGCAGATCATCGACGAGTTCACCGGCCGGCTGATGCCCGACCGCTCCTGGGAACGCGGCCTTCATCAGCTCATCGAAGTCAAGGAAGAATGTGAAATCACCCAGCGCAAGGATACCCGCGCCCGGATCAGCTATCAGCGATTTTTCAGGCGCTACCTGGGGCTGGCCGGTATGACTGGAACAGCCCGTGAGGTGGCCGGCGAGCTTTGGTCGATTTACCGCCTGAAGGTGGTCACCGTGCCCACCCATCGACCGATGCAACGCCGGTATCTCGTCGATCGGGTGTATGTGACCGCAGACAAAAAATGGGGAGCTGCGGTAGAAACCATCTCCCGCCAGCATCGAAAAGGGCGCCCGGTGCTGGTTGGAACGCGATCGGTGGAAACCTCCGAGCACTTGAGCGAGCTTTTAACGCAAGCCGAGCTGGAACATCGCGTGCTCAATGCCCGCCAGGATGAAGAAGAAGCGGAAATTATCTCACAAGCCGGAGAAAAGGGGCGTGTTACGGTGGCCACCAACATGGCCGGCCGGGGGACCGATATCAAACTGGCCGAAGGTATTGCACAGCTGGGCGGGCTTTACGTGGTTGCCACCGAGCGGCATGACGCCCGGCGGATCGACCGTCAGCTCTTTGGTCGCTGCGGCCGGCAGGGCGACCCGG
>JAHEIV010000455.1 GCA_024639205.1 Deltaproteobacteria bacterium
TCTCGTTCAGATATTGCCGCACGGCGGTGGCCGCTCGATGTCTGGCAATCAGATTGCGCTGCAGCATCGGACGGCGCAGATCCTGGTGACGGTAGCTCAACCGCACGTTTTCCGACACCTCGATATGGTCTTCGATGAGAAACGGCGGTGTAGCAGCGGCGTTTAAAATTTTCAGCTCGACCACCGTCACCTCGATTGCGCCGGTCTTCAGCTTCGTGTTGACCATCCCTTCCGGCCGCGGGTCCACCTTTCCCCGCACACCGAGGACATACTCACTGCGGATGGCGTGCGCCTTGGCGTGCACCTCGGAATTGACGTCCGGATTGAATACCACTTGGGTGATGCCTTCCCGATCCCGCAGATCCACGAATATGACCCCACCGTGGTCCCGGCGTCGCTGCACCCAACCCATCAGAACCACTTCTTTGCCGATGTCGCCCTCACCCAGCTCACCGCAGTGGTGGGTCCGGCGCATGCCGCCGAGCTTGTCAGACAACAAATGCCCCTCCTTTGAAAAAATACCGGCCGACCGGATACCGATTACGGACCGATCATTTCTACCAGTTTATCTACAAGCCCCTTCAACGGGAGCGAAACCTGCTCTTTTGTCTTCATATTGCGCAGGATGACGATCTTTTGCCGGCGCTCATCGTCGCCGAAAATCAGCACGTGATCCGCCTTGCGCTTGTGAGCCAGCTTCATCTGACTTTTCAGGCTTCTGTCGCTGAAGTCCATTTCCGCTTCAACCCCTTCCAGGTTGAGCCGGCAGACCCAGAGGAAAGCCTCGTTTTGGCATTTTTCTCCCAAGGCGGCCACAAAGATGGCCGATTTGCGCGGTTCAATCGATTTCCGGCCGGCCACGATTTCCGCCAGACGGTCCAGTCCGATGGCAAATCCGGTGGCGGGCTGGTCGGGGCCGCCGAGTTGTTTGACGAGACCGTCGTAGCGCCCGCCGCCGGCAACGGCACTCTGCGCTCCCAGCAAACCGGTCTGCATCTCAAAGGTGGTGCGGGCATAATAGTCGAGCCCGCGCACCAGCCGTTTATCGATCTGATAGGGCACGCCGAGTTTGTCGAGAAACAACTGGACCGTGTCGAAATCCTGGCGACACTCCGCACACAGAAAGTCAAGGATGGCCGGTGCTGTCGCTACCGTCTCCCGGCAGGCGGGCACCTTGCAGTCGAGCACACGAAGCGGATTTCGGCCTCTCCTGCGGCGGCAATCCGAACACAGGGCCTTGTCCTTGTCGGCCAGGAATTCGGACAACGCCTTGCGGTACGCCGGACGACACGCCGGGCAGCCGAGTGAGTTGATGTGAGCCTCGACGTCGTCGACTTCAAGCCTGGCAAACAGGGTGCTGAGAAGTAAAATCAGCTCTACATCCGCCAGCGGAGAGGCAACTCCGAAAATCTCCGCGTTGATTTGATAAAACTGCCGAAAACGTCCTTTCTGCGGACGCTCTCGCCGGAACATCGGGCCAATGACATAAAACTTTTGGACCGGATCGGAGGCGTACATTTTATGCTGGACGTAGGAGCGGACGATAGAAGCGGTGGCCTCTGGCCGGAGCGTGATCAGTTCTCCCTTGCGATCCGCAAACGTGTACATTTCCTTTTCGACGATGTCGGTATCCTCCCCGATACTGCGGGCAAATACCTCGGTGCGCTCCATCATCGGAATCCGGATCTCCCTGAAGCCGAAATCCTCCAGCAGGGACGCTGCCGTCTGCTCGATGTACTGCCAGACCTGGATGTCGTCGGGCAATATGTCTCTGAACCCTCTGATTAACTGGATCATAGTCGCTATCGCATTCGCGCCGTTTGTTCGGATCGATTAAACGAGGCGCACCGCCCGCAAAGCGGTAAAATTGAATCAAACTTGTTTTTTTACCCATTGAATCAGGCCAAGTCAATAAAATAGTTTTTAGATTTCAAACAGATCCGAAGCACGTCTGCGCACGGTGGCAGCCGAACCATTCTGTCGGAATCGGATCAACAACAAATCATTTGCAATTTTTATGGCATCTGATATCTATGGTTGGCTTATAAAACCAGCATACCAGTTGAAAAAGAACAAAGGCTGATCCGGGCATCGACAGGAGAGATTCGTAATGAAAAATAGCTGCGTGGCATTGATGGTACTCATGGTGATCATCACCCTCTCGCATCCTGCGGCGGGCGCAACGGTCATCAAATTGGGCGTGGTCACCAAACCGGGATCCGCCCAAAACATTGTAGCCGAAAAGTTCAAGGAACTCGTCGAGCAGCGATCCAGTGGAGACATCGCCGTCAAAATATTTCACTCGGCCTCCATCGGAAACGAAACCGAGATCCTGCAGCAGGTCCAGCTGAATCAGGTGCAGATGGCCATCATCACCGGTGGTCCCTTCGACACCTTCGATCCGATTGTGCGAGTCATCAACTATCCTTTCCTTTTCAGTGACGGTGATCATGCCGACAGCATTCTGGACGGACCCCTGGGCGCTGAAATATTGCAGAGCCTGGAAACATCGGGGTTCAAAGGCCTTTGTTTTTCCGAAAACGGCTTCCGCAACCTGACCAACAGCAAACGCGCAGTGAAAAACCCGGATGATATCAAGGGGTTGAAAATCAGGGTGATGTCCTCCGCCCTGCACAAGTCCATCTGGCAAACCCTGGGTGCCAATCCGACACCGATGCCCTGGCCGATCTACACAGAATTGGAACAGGGCGTAATCGACGGGCAGGAAAACCCCCTGTGGGTCATGGAAATCTACAAATTTTACGAAATCCAGAAATACATGACTCTGACCCGCCACGTCTATTCTCCCCACATCGACATCGCCTCGCTGAAATGGTGGCATACCCTCGACGAACAAACCCGCAGGCTGATTCAACAATCCATTTACGAGGCGGCCGTATTCCAGCGGAAAGACAATCGCTCCAAAAATGCCGAGCGCCTGGCATTTCTTGCGTCAAAAGGGATGGTGGTGGAAGAAAAGCCGGATATCAGCGCATTTCGG
>JAHEIV010000051.1 GCA_024639205.1 Deltaproteobacteria bacterium
CCCAGTTTTTCCAGCAGCCTGGAACCAACATCGATGATCAGCTCTTCATCATCGACGAGCAGGACGGTCTCCGAGCCCTTGGCAATTTCATAAGCGGGAATATCAACCTGACGGACCGGTTTGTCGGATGCCGGCAGATAAACCGCAAATGTGGCCCCCTGATCCGGTTTGCTTTCGACAGTGATGATGCCATTGTGATTTTTGACGATGCCATAGGCCGAGGCCAGCCCCAGCCCCGTGCCCCTGCCTTTTTCTTTGGTCGTAAAAAAAGGATCGAAAATTCGTGCCCGGGTCACCTCGTCCATTCCGGCGCCCGTATCGGTGACGGTCGCTTTTACGTATTTTCCGGCCGTCACACCATAGGCCCTGACAAAATCCTCACTCAACCGAATATTTTGGGTTTTCAACCCCAATTCCCCGCCGGTCGGCATTGCTTCCCAGGCATTGACGAACAGATTCAAAAATACCTGGTTGATTTGTCCCTGGTCGACCTCGGTGGGCCACAGATACGCTTCAAAAGCGTGGCTGATGCGCAGCTCTTTCTTTGTTCGCTCGAACATGTCCAGGTTCTCTTCGATGATTTTATTCAGATCCGTCACCATGACTTCATATTTGCCGCCGCGAGCAAAGCCGAGTAGCCGGCCGGTCAGCTCGGCGGCATTGTTCACACATGTCTCGATCTTTTGCAGGTGTTGCGCACATTCATGACCGGCATCAAAATAAGAGGTCATCAGCGACGCACTGCCTTGAATGCCCATCAGCAGATTGTTGAAGTCGTGGGCAATGCCTCCGGCCAATCTGCCGATACTGTCCATCCGCTCGGCCTGGGCCAGCTGCTTCTCCAAGCGTCTTTGAGTCGTGATATCGCGCACAAACTCGACAATACCGGTAACCCGGCCGGTCTCTTTTTCTTTTAATGGAAAACTGTACAGCTCGAGCCACTCGATGGGCGAGCCCTGCAGTCCCGGAACAACTTCCCGTTCCGTCTCGCCGGATTGAAGACTGCGAAAGGTGGGGCAAGGATCGCAGGGCTTGTCGTGATTGTGGTAGCATTCATAACATTTCTTTCCGACCAGTGGCACATTCTCGGCATACCACTCCCGCATCACCCGATTGGTGTGGCGAATGGTCAGGTCCGGATTCAGCACACTGATCCCGTCCTGAATGCTTTCGATGACGTTGTCGAAAAAACTTTCACTCTGCCGTAGGGCGTTTTCGGCGTGCAGGCGCTCGGCAATCTCGGTCTGCAGCTCCTGATTGGATTCGGACAACGCTGAAGTTCTTTCCTGAACGTCTTCCAAAGCATGCTGTAGCTCCAGGTTCGATGTTTCCAGTCGTTGCTGAACGGTGTCGCGGACCTTCTCCATGGCATAGGCGAATATAAAAATGATTACATAGGCCGGTATGAATCGGATGATCACATCCTTGCTGTATTCGGTGAGCCACGGGATCTTGCTGCCGAGTATAAAAACTGTAATTGCCGCAGCCAACAGCAGCAGAGACATCCAGGAACCATTTTTCGAGCCGAGCAGAAAAAGAGTAACCAGCGGATAGGTGAACGACCAGATATAAGCGGTTTTTTGGAAGCCGCCGTAGGCGAGCAGAAATGCGAAAAAAACCCCGCAGGCCACCGTGCCGATCAGGCCGACGGCTTGTTGATTACCGGTTTTTCGCAAATAACCGAACAGTCCGATGATAAATGAAACAAAGACAGCGTCAGCAGCGGCCAGCAGTAGGTCCCCCTCGATGGCAGCGTTGATCGTCAGCAGGAAAAGGATGGTGCCGCCGAATAACATGGTGGTATTGAGCAGGACCACTTTGCGCAGTACCTCGATTCCAATTTCGCCCGGCAATCTGCTGGAGATTATGTTCCAAAACCACTGTTTGGATTTTTTCATCCGGTTTCCTTTATGTCAGGCTGCAATAGGAGATCCGTAAAGGGATTGATCGCTACGGATGTTTCCGCTCTTTAGAAATTTACATCATTCGGTTCTGATTGGCCATCGATAGACCCTTATTATATCACGCCAGGGAGCCGCATCGCCATGAAAAATAAAATCCTTTTTCTTATGGGTGTCCTTGCGTGAAGTCGTTTGATTTATTTGCTGTCAATTCGAACCAGTTACCTCGAATTTCATCCAACGGGAAACTCGATATAAGTTATCGGCCTTTTCCGGCTACTCTTTAATGCAGGCTCTCCTGACTTGCCGGTAACGGTTAAACAGGGGAGTGTGGTTTGATTGCGGTTTTTTCAGGCGAAATTGCAGCCCGGGATGAGTCGTATAAGGACGGTGAAGTTGCCGCGACCTGACGTTTTCGTGTCTGCGCCGGCCGAATGGGGGGGTCTTGCGGCGCTGCAGTCAGCTTCCAGATGGATGGTGGTGCGCGGGAATCGTGAACGTTACAGCTGCTGAAGTTTCGCTTGAAGCTCGTCTACCCGTTTCTCTCTTGTCCGAACCACGCGATCCATTGCTCTTGGCAGGTCGGCCAGCAAATCCCTGGAGAGATTTACTGCCTGCAGGTAAAACGACTGGATGCGTTTTTCCAGCTCCAGGCTTTCTGCCAACAGTTCCGCCGGGTTGGCGGAAACAATCGATATCGGAATTTCGACGGCTGCTGCAAGCCCCTGGAAGCCGAAGTTGGTTTCCAGGGTATCCGTAACACTGTAGTAGGCCTTTTTCAGGCGTCTTCCGAATTTCTTGTTCTCACCGGCAAAGGTGATAAAGAATGGATATCTCCTTTAACAATATCTGGAATTTCTTTTTTATATTTGGATCAATTATTTTCAACTCTTGCTGTCCGGATTCGGAAGCATGAATTCCCGAATCGCAGCCACCAGCGACTGATACCCGCTGATGAACTGTCGCAGCGTTCTTACGTTGGGTCCGAAGCCATCGAATTCTTCCACCGTCATGCCGTTTTCTTCATAAGCGCGACGAAAATCGGTAAACTTTTGCGAAAGCCCATCGATAATCTCGGTACGGACTGGCTGATCGATGCGTGGAATCACCGCGACATCGCAAGCATTGAATCGCACCTGCCATTCGTGGGTCAGCGTTACCACCACATCGCCGCCGATAAACTCCGACCAGTGCATGTGGTTGCGGGTGGCCGCCGACAGTAGGCGCAAACGATAGCCTCGCTGCCGGTAAATCCCGTACGCTTTTTTCATGGCCGCGACCCCGGCCCATTCCAGGAAGTTTGGTTCGGTAACGATATGGTCCCGGTTGGCCACCACCTTTAACCAGTCATCCAGGCGGCCCACCATGATGGTACACACCGGCCCCATCCGGGAAATGTCTTTGTTTTCTTTTTCGCGACGCTGCAGGCCCCTTTCGACCGCTTCGGCCACTGCCAGGGCCTGGGGAACACAGAAACACACGGTGGCATTGATGCTGACGCCCCGGTAGGTGGCTTCTTCGATGGCGGCAACACCGGCCTTTGTGACCGGTATCTTCACAATGATGTTCGGCGCCAGGCTATCGAAGTACACGGCCTGCTCGACGATGCGTTCGGCATCCCGGTAATACCGCGGGTCGGTTTGAATGGAAAGACGGCCCTTTTTGCCCTGCTCGCGGTCAAACACCGGAATCAGCAGCTCGGCTGCCTTGATGGAGATCTCTTCGACCACCTTCCAGGTAACCTGATCCTCATCCGCGGCAGGCATCTCGGAAATGATCTCTTTTATCCGGTCCTTCCACAGGTGCATTTCCTTTCCGAGCACCTCCCCGACGATTACCGGGTTGGAGGTGGCGCCGGCGGCGCCATGTTCGATAGCGTATGTCAGCTCTTGAATGGAGCACGAATCGTTCCACAGATCCGTATCACTGGTGCGAACCATTTTATGCAGAGGGCTTTTATAGGTTTCAGCCTGCATGGCCGCATCCTCCTTGAAACCGTTCTTCACGATTTTTTTTGCTACTGACTCGCCGTTATTCCACCGTCCACATAAAGCGTTTGTCCAGTGACAAAGTCGGACGCCGGAGAACAAAAGAAAAGAACCGGGCCGACTATATCTTTCGGGTCCGCAATTCTTCCCAGGGGGATCCGATCCAACAGCTGCTGCTTGAACTCCGGATTTTCCATCACGTGACGGATCATCTCCGTGTGGACAAAAGTGGGAGCCACCCCGTTGACATTGATGCCGTGCGGCGCCAGCTCCATGGCGTGCTGCTTGATCAGCATCACCAGGCCCCCCTTTGTGCTGCAGTAAGCGGAATAGCCACGATGACGCAGCCCCAGCCTGGCACGCACCGAGAGCAGATGGACCTGCTTGCCTTTACTGCCGGCCTGCACCTGTCGCCTGGCCACCGCCTGGGCGAGAAACATGGCACTTTTGAGATTCGCACGGTATACGTCGTCAAACGCTTCTTCGGTCACCTCCAGCAGCGGTTCTTCGCGCTGAATCCCCACACAGTTGACGAGAATATCCGGCGAGCCAAAAGCTTGAACCACTTGATCCACCGTCGCGTTGATCCCATCGACCGATTGAGCATTCCCTTGAAAGCCGAGTGCTTTATGCCCTCCATCATTGAGCTGACCGGCCAGGTTCTCGGCCTTTTCGCGGTTGCGACCGGAAACCGCCACCGCTGCGCCTCTTGTGGCAAGTCCCCAGGCTATGGCTTCTCCGATGCCGCCGTACCCGCCCGGCAGAAACGTCACCTTGCCCTGCAGGTCGAACAGATCGCTCAGTTCAGTGCTAAAATCAATGTCAGGAGTTATTGGTTCCATCGTTTGCTCCTTTATATCTAATCCATGTGCAGCCCACCGTTGATATCAATGATTTCACCGGTTATGAATCCGGACAACGGGGAGATCAAAAAGCGCACGACGTTGGCAACTTCTTTGGCCTCACAAAAGCGCCCAACCGGTATCTGCTCCAGCAGACGATGCTGTTGGTCGTCGGAGAGATAATCGGTTATCATGGGCGTCAGGATGTAAGCCGGAGCGATGCCGTTGGCCGTTACACCATGTGGCGCTGCCTCTCGGGCGATCGAAAACGTCAGCGCAGACAGGGCGCCTTTTGACGCCGTGTATGCTGTGCCGGCGGTCAGCCCGCCGGTTTTCATGGCCAGGGAACAGATGTTGACAATGCGACCCCAGTGGCGCCGCTTCATACCGGGCAGCCATTGCCGGCACAGGTAGAAGGCACCGTCCAGGTTGACGGACAAAATGCGGCGCCACTCGTCATCGGTCGTGTCTGCCAGCTTTTCATTGGACAACACGCCGGCATTGTTGACCAGAACCGAAACCTCTCCTTGGTTGTTTCGAATGGCATCACAGGCCTCGGCCACCGCTTGCGGATTTCTGATATCCAGCGGTAGCGGTATAGCGGCATCACCGATGCTGCCGGCCAGTTCATCGAGAGGTTTTTTAACAATATCGACCAGAATCACCCGGTAACCTTCTGCCGCCAGTGCCCTGGCAGTGGCGGAGCCGAGCACGCCGGCCGCGCCGGTTACTAGGGCCATTTTTTCTTTGTCGGGCATCATATGCGACTATTTCCCGTTTCGGCCAGGAGCTGCATTCAGGTGAAACCGCAAAAAACCCATTCCAGCATCTTTATTCGGATCGATCGGCACCAAAGCAGATTAAAAATCTGTTTCGGGGAAAGCCGGCCGGGCGAACCTACAGTGATAGAACGGACAATATTTTCACTTTTTGATTTCCAGAAGCAGCGACGGCCTTGTGTGGAATCGATGAATCGAAATACAGGCAATCTCCTTCTTTTACAAAATGAATTTCATCTCCGTAATGAAAGTTCAATGTGCCGCTGAGAACATAGATCATCTCTTCGCCATCGTGGTAATTATATGGAATGCTGTCCGGCTGTGCATCGCCGGGCAGTATGATGATCAGCGGTTTGATGGCGCCGTCGGCCCTCTTTTTTATCACCGCTTCATACCGGTATCCCAGGCTGGTGTAATCGCCGATGATCTCTTTTCTTTCACTTTCCCGAATGATCGACAGGCCGTTTTCATTGTCGCCGTTTTCCTCGAAAAAATAGGATATATGCACGTTCAATGCATAGGCGATCTTGGTTAACGTTGGAATCGGGGGCGGCTTTTCGCTGTTCTCGATTTTCGACAGGTATCCGGGGGTGAGGCCGGTTTTGATGCTCAACTCCTGAATGGTGGTGTTGCGTTTTTGTCTCAACTGCTTGATTTTACGGTAAATGGATGTGTATTCCATATTTCTTGCTGCTTATCGGATCCGGGACGCCGTTCGCCATGGATCGGCATTGGGGCCCAGTTTTAATTTCACTTCTGCGGTAGCGGCAGTCAGGGCATTGACCACATCTTCGGGAAGGTCCAGATCGACCGCCTGGACATTGGCGCTGATCTGAGCCGGATTGCGCGCGCCGGCTAAGACGGCCGTAATTCCGGGCTGCTGCAGCACCCATGCCAGGGACACGTTTGCCATGGGCTGCCCCAGGTCAGCACAGATGGCGCCAATTTTCTCCAGCGCTTCATTGGCCTCCTTTTCACAGCCCTTTTCTTGGTGAACGGTGCCCGATCGGTTTTTCGAGTACAATCGGATTCGGGCCCGTTCGTCATCAACTTCCTCCAGGCGATGGTATTTTCCCGTCAACAGGCCCTGGGCGAGCGAGCTGTATGCCAGGACCCCTATGCCGTATTGTCTGCACTTTGCCAGAATATCGGCTTCGATGGCCCTGAACAAAAGACTGTACGACAGCTGGTTGCTCACGATCGCTGCAAATCGTTTGGCTTCGGTTAAATCCTGAACGCCGAAATTGCCCACGCCGGTAAACCGTATCTTACCGTCCGTTTTCAGCTTTTCGATGGCAGTCAGGGTTTCATCGACGGGCACCTCCCGGTTCGGCCAGTGGATCTGATACAGGTCGATATGATCGGTCTTCAGCCGTTTCAGGCTGCCGTCGCAGGCCTGCATCAGTTTGGCCGCTGTCATGTTGTCGACCCAGACCTTGGTTGCAACCAGAGCCTTGTCACGCACCCCGATCAGACCCTTTCCGAGGACTTCCTCGGAATAGCCGTCGCTGTAAAACTCGGCCGTATCGAACAGGTTCACGCCCAGATCGATGGCGGCCCGGATGGTTTCAATGGAGTCTTTTTCGTCCTGCGCCCCCCAGGTGTACCCACCGCCGAGCGCCCAGCAGCCCATCGCTATTTCTGAGATTTCAATATCCGACGTGCCGAGTTTTCTAGTTCTCATTTATTCCTCCGGAAATGCTGGCGTGTATCAATTGCGTGACACCGATATGTCTAATTGTCAACTATTTTATTCATAATAGGAATAATTAATATTAACTACTTGATATAAAACAATAATATATTTTCATATTTGCTGTAGTTTGTTGAAATCCCGACAGAATGCGCCGGAGCATCGACTATGGCGACCCGGCCTTGACTGTTTGGCCGCGATGAGGAATAGAATCGTTTTATCGCCAGACTTTCGACAACCCGCAACAACGCTGCCGAACCGCGAGTTGCGACGATGGCATGAGCGTAAAGGGGGCTGGTCGCTATGAATCAATCGCTGCTGGAAATGTTTGCACTGGAGGAAAAAACTGCCGTCGTCACCGGCGGCGGCGGGGCGCTTTGCGGTGCCATGGCGGTCGCCCTGGGTTCGATGGGGGTGAAAGTCGCCATACTCGACAACCACCTGGAAAATGCCAAAAAGAAGGCAACGACCATCTCAGATTCGGGCGGATCGGCAATGGCCCTGGCGTGCGATGTGTTGGAGCCTGATCAGATCAAAGAATGCTCCCTGACCATCTCGAAGGCCTGGGGCCCGGTCGATTTTCTGATCAACGGTGCCGGCGGAAATCACCCGCAGGGGACTACAGCGACGGAGTTTTTGGAACTGGAAAACCTGCACGATACGGGTGCGCCAACGATTTTCGATCTGGATCCGCAGCAATACCGGAAGGTGTTTGATTTGAATTACATGGGGATGTTTCTACCCACTCGAATATTTTCACGGCAAATGGTCGAGAAGGGCAGCGGTTCGATCGTTAACATCTCTTCGATGAGTGCCGGCACGCCGTTGACAACGGTGGCGGCTTACTCGTCCGCCAAAGCCGCTGTGAGTAATTTTACGCGCTGGCTGGCGGTTTACTTTGCCCATACCGGGGTTCGGGTCAACGCATTGGCACCGGGCTTTTTTATGACCGAGCAGCTCCGGTTTCTGCACGTGGATCAAAAGACCGGCCAGCTAACCGCCCGGGCACGCAAGGTCATCGAGCACACGCCGGTGGGGCGCTACGGCGAACCGGCCGATCTCATCGGCCCGCTGATCTGGCTGCTGTCGGATGCGTCCAAATTTGTAACCGGCATCATCGTACCCATCGACGGCGGATTTTCCGCGTACACGATATAAGGCAGATTTCGCCGTTTCGGTCAGCGCCAATGCTGCGTGCCCTGCCCCGGCAACCCTCCTATAGAAAAACCGGCCGGATGTGCCTTTCGTAAAGATTCTGCGTCACCAGGGGGGCGATTGTCGATTCATGTTTTTTCAGCGCATCGGTAAATCGACCGCCCATCTCCGCGGCGATTTTATAGCCGACATGCAACAGCTGCCTAAAGTGCAGATTGTAGGCAGGACTGGACGGATCGTGTTTGAGCGCATCCGCGTATTTCCGGCCGCTCCAGCCGGACACCTCATTTTTGCCGGGCAGCCGGGCGGCATCGATGTCGATTACCGAGGCGTAGGGACCGCACAGTTCATCGATTCGATCCAAAGACAGTCCGTACACCTCCCTGGCGATGGCAAGACCTTCTTCGCCGGAAGTTGCCAGCCCGATCAGCTCCTCGAGCCAGGTCGTACCCGCGGTTTTGATGTGCAGTCCGGCACGGTGTCTTTTAATGGCACGGTTGATTCCGGGATAGATGGAAAACTTGTCGCTTCCGGAATGCACGCTCAGTTTCAAATTCTCCGGCAGGCCGAATTCCTTGACCCCATAGCCAAGAATGCAGACATCCGCCTCGAACTCGCTGTCGAACCGATCGACATCTCCCACGAAATCGACCCCCTTGTTGAACCTTCCGGTAAATTTCGGGGCAATCGTCTGCAGCGGAATGTTTTCAGCGGCAATGGCTGCCAGGATGAAAAGCAACTCTTCCGGGCGCTGGGGCTCATCGGTCTCATCCATCGACACTTCGGTGATGAAATGCTCCCGGCCTTTTTGGCTTTCGATATGCCGGTAAATCCGGCCGGCTTCCTTAACGGCCAACAGATACGTTTCTGCCACCGAACGAATGTCCTCTGCGGTGATCGACAGGGGCTCGGATATGCCGGGGACAGACAGCTTTCCGCAAAACCGTTGATGGTTGGCCACGAAATTAGCGATGTCCTCTTCTGCGGCTTTCTTCCCGGTAAAATCGGCCACATCGATGGTGAAAAAGTCACTCGACGCGATGAACAGATCGACATTTGTCAAATTGATGTGATCGGCATCGACAAAATATTCCCCATCCCATCCCAGTGCCTCTGCAGCGCCGTCGGCTTCCCGGCGCACGCTGTCCGGAGAGGTATGAATGATCACATGCTCCCGGTGGGATTTGTTCCAGATGATGGATATGTCCAATCCATCATTTTCGCGGGCCTGTTTGACTGCTGACAGTTGGGCTTTACCCTGGTGGGTGAAGCGGTCTCCGGTTCCGATGGAATACGTTCCCAGTTTCATCATATCTACCTGCCTTACGGGTGAAGTGTTTTTTTACCACCCACCTTCGAACGGGTGCCAAAGCATGTGAGCAGCGCCGCCGGTTCGAAAAGATGGGAAAATTAAAGTTTCCGGAGCTGCCGGTCATAGCGGCTTTTGATCCATTTTGATGAACGCTCCCGGCATTACAAAGATGCCAGGATGCCTCCGTCCACATAGATGATCTGCCCGCTGACGAAATCCGAAGCCGGGGAGGCCAGGTAGACCGCGGTTCCGATCAGCTCCGCCGGCAGGCCCCAGCGGCGGGCCGGCGTGCGTTTTTTCACCCAGCCGTCAAACTCGGGATCGTCTGCCAGCGGCTGCGTCATCTCGGTCAGAAAATATCCCGGCCCGATACCGTTGGCCTGAATGTTGTAACAACCCCACTCGGCTGCCATCGCCTTGGTGAGCATCTTCAAGCCCCCCTTCGATGCGGTGTAGGGACCGGTGGTTTGCCGACCCACCTCGCTCATCAAAGAGCAGATGTTGATGATCTTGCCGGCGTTGCGTGCGATCATACCCTTGACAACCTGTCGGCTGACCAAAAACGCCGATGTAAGATTGGTATCGAGCACGGACTGCCAGGCGGCGCGGTCAAATTCCTCCAGTTTTCCTCGCTGCTGGATGCCGGCGTTGTTCACCAGGATGTCGATGGGCCCGCTGCTTTTCTCTATTTCCGGCAACTTGTTCTGAATCTGGTCTTCATCGAGAACATCCATCTGCAGGCTGTAGACGGTGAGCCCTTCGTCGCACAAAGAGCGCTCCGCTGTTCGAAGCGTTTGTTCGCTTCTACCGTTTAGGATTAGGGCTGCACCGGCATGACCGAGCCCACGGGCGATTTCACGCCCAAGGCCCCTGCTGGAGCCAGTGACCAGCGCCGTTTTTCCGCTCAGATCAAACAGGGAAGCCGACATGGTGATTCTCCCGACTATTTGAACTTGTCGACCATATCCTGCAGGCCGGGGATTTGACCGACCAGATAATGGTGCTCGTCGCTGAAGTGCTGGATCAGAGAACGACGCTGCCTGCCGACAATGATCGTGAAGATATACCCGTCGTGACCGGGAGAGGTAACGGTTGGATGATAGCCGCGATCCAGCAAAAAGGTATCGCCACTGCGGGTCATAAACGCAAGAGAGGATCCGTCGGGTTGAAAGGCGATCTGGGCGCCGAATCCGGATTCCGGTCGAAAACGGTAGTGGTAGATTTCCTCGAATTCACTTTCTTTATCACCGCGCTCTTCATCGTGTTTGTGCGGCGGGTATCCGGACCAGCATCCTCTATCGGCATACAGTTCGCTGACCAGCAGATTGCCGGCCCGGCCATCGGCGTTTTTTCCGAGGATATGATAGATGCATCTTCTGCTGTTGGTTTCGACAGATCCGACTTCCACCATGTCCACCTCTTCGGGCGGTATCCGAAAAGGCTCGTACGGATGGTCGCAGCGACCACCGGCAACTGCGATTTCCGCCTTT
>JAHEIV010000052.1 GCA_024639205.1 Deltaproteobacteria bacterium
GTCCGATCAGTACGATGTTGGTGAGGATGGTCTCTTTGATTGCCCGGATTCGGTCGACGTAGGTTGGAAGATTGTCAAGGTAAGACTCCATCTGAACCCCCAAGACTATATAAGTACATCAGAACCGGGGATGAGGTCAACCAGATTGTTGCCGCGACGGTAATGCACCGGCACCGCAGGCATCGGCCGTAACATCGAGCGGGCGGCTCGGTCCATCGGGCCCAGGACTCGAAGGTTGCAATATATCGCTGGAATCAGTCGGCCGGGAACGGCGGTTGCGCCGGACCATCAGGCATTGAAGTGTCGAACAATCGCTTCCACCAGCCCGGGTATGGTGAAGGTCTCGGCCGCAACGTGCACGTCAAAACCGAGTTTGCGGGCCGTCTCCGAGGTGATCGGGCCGATGCTGGCGACGGTGACCGGTCGCATCAGGTCTTTAAAATCCTGCTCGGGCAGCAGCGCCTTGAAATTGCGCACGGTGGAAGAGCTGGTGAAGGTAACCAGGTCGATCCCACCGCTTCGCAGCGCCGCGATCAGCTGTTCGGCGCTGTCGGTGACCGGAACGGTGCGATAAACGGTGATTTCATCGACCCGGGCGCCCATTTTCCTTAATTCATCCGGCAGCACCGGTCGGGCTTCCTCGGCACGGGGCAGCAGGATACGGCTGCTGTCGATGTTGACCGCTTTGAATGCATCGACCACCGATTCCGCACGGTAGTTTTCCGGCACGATGTCGCTGTTCAATCCGCGGGCGAACAGTTCGGCGGCGGTTGCCGGACCAATGGCAGCTGTGTGGAGGTGGTGCAGCGCACGGACATCTTTGTTAAGGGCAAATAGCCGATCGAAGAACTGCTGGACGCCGTTGACGCTGGTGAATACCAGCCAGCTGTATTCGGCCAGTCGCCCGATGGCCTGGTCCAGCAGGCGCCAGTCATCGGGCGGCAACACCCGGATGGTCGGAAATTCGAGACACTGCGCGCCGAGATCGGTGAGGGTGCGAATCAAATCACTGGCCTGGGTCCGGGCCCGGGTGACTACGATTCTTTTTCCGAGCAGCGGCCGGCTCTCGAACCACTGCATGTTTTCGCGCAGCTGCACCACATCGCCCACGACGACAATCGCCGGGGCCTTCAGACCGGCTGTGCGGACCCGCTCGACAATGTCCTGCAGCGTGCCGGAGACCGTCTGTTGGCGCGCGGTCGTTCCCCAGCGAATCACCGCTGCGGGAGTGGTGGCGGGCTTTCCGTTGTCGATCAGCCGCTCTACGATCCGGGGAAGGTTTTTTACCCCCATCAAAAAGACCAGGGTGCCGATGCCGCCGGCCAGAGATTTCCAGTCAATGCTGGTGTCGTCCTTGGTCGGGTCTTCGTGTCCGGTGATAAACGCAACCGAGGAAGTAAATTGGCGGTGGGTGAGCGGGATGCCGGCATACGCCGGTGCGGCGATGGCCGACGTGACGCCGGGCACGACCTCAAAATCGATCCCTTCGGCGATCAGCACCTCGGCTTCTTCACCGCCGCGGCCGAAGATGAAAGGGTCACCGCCCTTCAGGCGCGTAACGATCCGGTGCTGCTTGGCCTTTTCAACGATGAGCGCGTTGATGCCTTCCTGGGACAGGGTGTGGTCTCCCCCTTTTTTGCCGACGTAGATCAGCTCGGCATTTTCACCGGCATGGCTCAGCAGTGCCGGCGCTGCCAGGTAATCGTATATGATCACATCGGCGTTGCGGATACATTCCAGTCCCTTGACCGTTATCAGGCCGGGGTCGCCGGGACCCGCACCCACCAGGTAGACGATGCCGCTGTTTTGTTTACCCACTGGCCCCATCCTTTACAAAGCGGAATTTGTGCGCCGCCTCCCCGGTGCCATTCCCCATACCATCGCGTTGGTTAGCCATCATTTTACAGTGCTTTCGCTTCTCCATGAGATTATGCCAGTTGGTGCTGCAATTCCCGCAGAATTCGATCTGCCCCTTTGGAAAGCAGATCCTCGGCCAGCTCCACACCGAGTCGTTCGGCGTTGCGCGCCGGCCCCGATCGACTGCTGCGGATCACCTTCCGGCCTTTGAGATCCGCCACCAGCCCCTCCAGATCGATGTGATCGCCGTCAACCCGCCCATAGCCGGCAATCGGCACCTGGCAGCTTCCTTCCAACCGATGCAAAAAAGCACGCTCTCCGAGCACTGCCTGCCGGGTGGGCAGATGGTCGAGCGCCTGCAGTCGTTCACCGATTTCGGTATCCTGGCTGCGGATTTCGATGCAAAGGGCTCCCTGCCCGACCGCCGGCAGCATCACCGAGCTGTCGAGATGCTCGGTGATTCGTTTTTCCAGTCCGAGGCGCCGGACGCCGGCAGCCGCCAGCACCACGGCATCCAGGCCTGCGACCCCCGCCTCCAGCTTTTTGAGCCGCGTGTCGAGGTTGCCGCGCAGCGGAACCACCAAAAGATCCGGCCGAACGTGTTGCAGCTGAGAAGCTCGCCGCAGACTGCCGGTGCCGATCCGGGCACCGGGGGGCAGCTCTGCAAAGCACAGGTCGTTGCGTGATATCAGCACATCGGCCGGATTCTCGCGTTCGGGCATGGGGCCGATGCACAGGCCGTCGGGCAAAACCGACGGCATGTCTTTCATGCTGTGAACCGCCAGATCCACCCGGCGATCGAGAAGCGCTTGCTCGATTTCTTTTACGAAAAGCCCCTTGCCGCCCAAATCGGCCAGGGGAACGTCCAAAATCTTGTCGCCTTTGGTCTTGATCACAACCAGGTCAACACAAAGGGCAGGGTGTTGTTCCAGAAGCGCCGCTTTCACCCATTCGCTTTGCCACAGGGCCAGCTGGCTGCCGCGGGTTCCGATTCTCACGGTTTGTTTCATCGTCAGTGACCGCAGCTGGAGCAGCTGGAGGCCTTGCAGCCGGTGCAGGCGGTGCCGGCCGATTTGGATACCGTCTGTCCGCCGCTGCCTTTGCTGACAAATCCGCAGGTCGACATCAGCCGGCAAACGTCGGCGCTGTTGCAGGAAGGACAGTCCGGACTTTCACTGCCGAAGACCAGACACTCGAAGTCTTTATGGCACTTTTCACAGTGGTATTCATAGATGGGCATGCGGGCAACTCCTTAAAAGTAAGGTGATAAAACACCTCAACCTATTCATCTGTAATCAAAAAGCAAGGTTTGCCTTTATTCATCAAATGCCTGCGGGAACAGGATCCGATCCACCAGCTCGCACACGATGTGGGCAATGGTGATGTGGGTTTCCTGCACGCGGGCGGTAGAATCCGATTCGACGCGAAATACCAGGTCGGCGACATCCGCCAGCTTCCCGCCGCTGCCGGTCATCCCCAGCGTGAACAAACCGATTTCTTTTGCCACTTCCACGCCGCGCAGAACGTTGGCAGAGTTGCCGCTGGTGCTGATCCCCCAGGCGAAATCGCCGCTGCGGCCCAGCGCTGTGATCTGTTTGGCGAAGATCTCGTCGAAGTCATAATCGTTTCCGATGCTGGTGAGCGCTGAGGTGTCGGTGGTCAGTGCGATGGCCCCCAGGGGCGGGCGTTCGATTCGAAAGCGGTTTACAAACTCGGCGGCAATGTGCTGGCAGTCGGCTGCACTGCCGCCGTTGCCGAAAAGCAGGATCTTGTGGCCCGCGGCCACGCATTCAGCCAATTTGACGGCCACATCGCCGATGAGGGCCCGTTGCCCGCCAATCGCTTTTTCTTTTACTGCGATACTGTCTTTAAGGATCTGCTCGATGACGGCGTCCATTGACTTCTCCTTTGCCGATGGGTTTTATCACGCGGTCAGGGTTTGCCGGATAGCCGGTTTTGAACCTCGGCGATCACCTCCGTTGCATCCCAGCCCAACTCGGCGGCTTTCCGGTACTGCTCGAGGGCCTCCGGCAGGTGATCCCCGTGCGCCAGCAGATCCCCGAGACGCTGGCGATACAAGCCGTTGGTCGGGGCGATGTCGACACTCTGCCGGCAAAAGAGCAGGGCGATTTCACGGTTTTTCCCCAACCCATGGTACAGCCAGCCGAGCCCGGACAGGGAAGTCGCATCGTTTGCGTTGCGTCGCAGGGCTTTTTTGTAAGTGTTGACCGCATCCTGTGGCAGCTGCAGAGCGCTGTAACAATCGCCCAGAGCCGCCAGGGCAGGGACCGAGTCCGGGCAGGTTCGCACCGCTCGCTCCAGGTGCGGCCTGGCACTGTCGGGTATGTCCATTTCCAGGTAGAGCCGGCCGATCTGCAGTGCAATTTCAAATCGCTCTCCAGGCCGGCTGTCGGCCCGTAGAAGGTATTCCAGGGCTTCCTTGTGGTTGCCCGTCATTTTGCTGACCAGACCGGCGTTGTAGAGCGCAAAGGGCTCACCCGGATCGATCTCGATGGCGGTGGTAAACGCCTGCAGGGCTTGCGGCAGGTCTTCGGCTGCGCCGTAGCACACCCCCAGGCTGTTGTGGATGTTGGCATCGTGGGGATCGAGCTCAAGCGCCTTTTTGAATTCTTCAACCGCGCCGTCGATGTCGCCCGCATCGTAGAGCCGGTCGGCGCTGATGTTCAAACTGATGGCGTCGAAAACCACCAGGCTGTCGGGTCCGAAGAAACGGGCATGCTCGAGCGCCTTGCGGGCGTTGTCCAGGACCTGGTCTTTGCGGAAATCGAGACAGGGAAAGTCGGCGATACCGATGGTCACGGTCTGCTCGCAGCGATCCGCCAGAGATTGTTTGATTTGCCTGGCCAGCCGGCGGCCGGTGGCGGCATCCGCATCCGGGGTGAAACAACCCAGCTGCAGGTCCTCGAGGACCCCCCACAAAACCGGTTGCTGTGCACCGAAGTCATCGAGGGTCCGGGAAACCGCCCGGCGGCATGCGCTGGCATCGCCGGATGCGACGGTTTTCTCGTTCGCAGGCTCGAAATCGATGGCGATCACCAGCGCAGCGAATTGACTTGAAGCCTCCAATGCGTTCATGGACTGGCGAACGAATGCCTCTCCCTGGGGCCGGTCGGGATACAACTCTTCTGCCGATTCATCCGCATACAGCGACGATATGGGAGAAGGCTCTGATTTTCCGTGCTGCCGGGCCCTTGACCGCAGAAACGGTTCCGCCGGGTTTTCTTTCGCGTCTGGCTCAGGCCGATGCTTTGTCATGGCTTGTCCTTGTTTAGCAACTGTTGAAATGCAGCCGCTATGATGTCCAGTTCTTCCTCCTGTATCGTACGCGGGTCGACGATATAGCGGTCTTCTTTGATTCGGGCGATGATCGGCGGCGAGAAGCGCCGCAGAAAAGACTCGATCCGGTTGGCCGATATCCCTTTTACGGTGATGGCCAGACCCCGACTGGGAAGCTCCAGCAGGGGCAGCGAACCACCACCGGCCTTGGAAGTCTGCCGGACCAGATCGATCTGCATGCGCTCGGTGTCGAGTCTTTCCAGCATCGCTTTCAGCCGCAGGGCTTTTTTTTCGACCGCTTCCACCGGTTCTGTGATCATCCGCAAGGTGGGGATGGCCGCGACGGCCTTTTTTTCGTCCCGGTACAGCCGCAGGGTAGTTTCCAGGGCTGCCAGGGTGAGTTTGTCGATTCGCAGCGCCCGGGTGATCGGGTTTTGCTTGATTCGATCCATTATTTCCGGTTTGCCGAGGATGAAACCGGCCTGGGTGGCGCCCAGCAGCTTGTCGCCGCTGAAGGTGACCAGATCGATACCGGAGGCCAGTGAATCCTGAACGGTCGGTTCTTTGGCCAACCCGTAACGGGAAAAATCGATGAACGTGCCGCTGCCCAGATCCTCCATGACCGGTATGCCCCTTTCGGCGCCCAGCTCCGCCAGCTCCTGCAGAGACACTTCGCGGGTAAAGCCGACAATGCTGTAATTGCTCTGGTGCACCTTCAACAGCAGGGCGGTTTCTTCATCCACGGCCTTTTCGTAATCTGTGAGATGCGTCCGATTGGTGGTGCCGACTTCCACCATGATCCCGCCGCTTTGGGCCATGACATCCGGGATTCGAAACGAGCCGCCGATCTCCACCAGCTCCCCCCGGGAGACGATCACTTTTTTGCCCTTGGCGAGCGTGTTCAGAGCCAGCAGGACGGCACCGGCATTGTTGTTGACCGCGATAGCCGCTTCCGCCCCGGTGATCTCGCAGATCAGGTCTTCCACGATGCTGTAGCGCGATCCGCGTTTGCCGCGTTGCAGGTCGAACTCCAGGTTGGAGTATTGGCCGGCGATGCGCACCAGGTTCTCGACGGCCTCTGTGGCCAGCAGGGATCGGCCCAGGTTGGTGTGGATCACGATGCCGGTGGCGTTGACCAGCGGCTGTAAATTCGGGGCCATCGATCGGTCGGCGGTTTCCCGCACGGTTTCCATAACAGCGCTGTCGGCCAGGCGAGCTGTGTCGATCCGGCGGCCGGAGCCGATAATTGCTTCCCGCAGATCATCCAGCACGGTTCGAATGGAGCGGGTGAGAACCGAACGGGGAACCGATTGAAAAAAAGCATCCCGATCGGCCAGCTCCAGCAGGCGGTCGACCCCGGGCAGCTTTCTGAGCATCTCCTTTTGTGTGGCCGTAAGCGGCATCATTGTTTTCTTCGTTTTTTTTTCTGTGCTTGCCTGACCGCTTGTCGCAGCAGCATTTTTATCCCTGCTGCAGACAAATCCAGACGGCTGCGGCACTAAACTGTATTTAATAACATTATATGCAGAATCATTTCAATCGCAAAGTGTGAAACATAAGGGGACAGCCGTGAAATATGGATATTTACAATTAGGACAACAGGGGACAGCCATTAAACATGGATATTTACAATTGCGATGCGATCATGAAAGAACAGTAATGAAATCCCGATAGGTGTAGGTGCCGGTTTCCAAATGTTATATTGCAGATTCGCCTTTCCCGGGTTCAACATTTTTTTTGCGTAACGTTGGTTTTGCGGTCTTCATCGACTTTTCGCATGAGTTTTCTCGGGAATTAGTTATCCTCGTATTTGATTATTTCTTTGCAACGCGGTATTTATACTGTCGATAGCATTTCGCATGCACCATAACGGCCGTCGAAAATCAAAGAGAAAATAGATACCCGGTCCGGGGCGGAGCTGAGAGGTCGATGAATAATCTACTGGTTACAGGCGGGTGCGGTTTTATCGGCACCAATTTTATCCGGTATCTGTTATCGCTTGCCGAGTCCGGCGGCAAGCAGGGTTTCTCCGGTCGGATTATCAACGTCGACAAGCTGACCTATGCCGGAAACCCCGACAACCTGTCGGACATGGAAGCCCGTTATCCGGGCCGCTACCATTTCGTGCACGCCGACATCTGCGATTTGCCGGCCATGGAAAAGATCATCGACGACTTTTCCATCGATGCCATCTGCCATTTTGCGGCCGAATCCCACGTGGATCGTTCCATCGTCGCACCGGATGCTTTTGTACAGACCAATGTCATCGGCACCTTCCACCTGCTGGAGCTCGCCCGCAAAAACAGCAAGCGGATCGAGCGGTTCCATCACATCAGCACCGACGAAGTGTTCGGATCGCTGGGGGAGCAAGGGTTTTTTACCGAGAAGACCCCCTATGATCCCAGCAGTCCCTACTCGGCCTCCAAGGCGGGATCCGACCACCTGGTCCGGGCCTACCGGCGCACCTACGACCTGCCGGTGACCCTTTCGAACTGCTCCAACAATTACGGGCCCTACCAGTTTCCGGAAAAGCTCATCCCGCTGATGATCCTCAACGCCGTTGCCGGCCAATCCCTGCCGGTGTACGGTGACGGCAGAAACGTTCGTGACTGGCTCTATGTGGAGGATCACTGTCGTGCGATCTGGCAGGTTATGACCGCAGGGCGATTCGGGGAAACTTACAACGTCGGCGGTCGCTGCGAGATGCAAAACATCGATGTGGTCGAGAAGATGTGCGATATAATCGATCGCAAGATTCCGGATAAAAAGATCGGATCGCGGCGGCAGTTGATTACCTTCGTCAAGGACCGGCCCGGTCATGATCGGCGCTATGCCATCGACTGCGCCAAAATTGAAAAGGAGCTGCGCTGGCAGCCGCAGGAGTCCTTTGATACCGGACTGGAGAAAACCATCGACTGGTACCTGCAGAACAAGGCCTGGGTGCAGCGGGTGCAAAGCGGGGAGTACCAGCAGTGGATGGATCAGCAATACGGGGGGCGGTGATGATCATGGCATGCGGCGCAGCCGGCTTGCAATTTGATGCGCTTTGCTACAGCAAAGAGGCCTGTCGATGAACAGCCGCATTATATTACCCCTGGACAACACAACCTGGGACGATGCCCGCCGCATCCTGCAACGCACCCGGGGTCTGGTCTGGGGATACAAGCTCAGACGCAGCGTCTTAGAGCACGGACTGGGGGTTGTGGCGGAAGTCAAAGCGTACGGAAAGGTGATGCTCGACTTCAAGCTCTATGACATCCCCAGCGCGATGACAGAGTCCCTGCAAATGCACATTAAAGCCGGTGCCGACATCACCACCATTCATTGCACTTCCGGATACGATCCGAGCGCAGCCGGTATGTCTGCCGACCACATTGCCGGAGTGACCATATTGACCTCCACCGCCGAGGATGATTTCAAGCGCTATTACCGGGGACAAACCATTTCCGAAACGGTGGAGCAAATGGCCCGACAGGCGCAGGGACGATACGAATTTCTGGTTTGCTCTGCTTTAGAACTGAAGTCGATTCGATCCCTTCAGATCAAAAAGATCTGCCCCGGGGTTCGTCCATCCTGGTATGCGGCCGGCGACGATCAGACCCGCACCGCCGTTCCGGCCGATGCGATTCGTGACGGGGCCGACCTTCTGGTGATCGGCCGTCCCATTCTGACGGCGAAGGATATGGTGAAAGCGCTTAAACGAACCAACAAAGAAATTGAAGCAGCGCAGTGATGGTGCGGTGGTGAACCGGGGCGACTTTTCCCTAAAGATCGGACTGGCTGCGGCGGCAGCGGCTTTCGGTGCCTGGCTTTATTTCCGGGAGCAGGCCCCGGTGTTCGGGATTTCGCTGCCCGGCTACACGGGCTTAATCATCACCTTTGCGGCCGTCATGTGGATGTTCTACCTGCTTTTTTCCCGCCGTTGACGATGCCGCCTGAATTTAAGTGGGCCGGCAATCAGTATCAAGGCATTTTCATAAGGAGTCCCACCGCACCCCGCAGCTTGCATCCGATGGCTGGTGAGATTTCGTTTACCATTGCACAGCAGCGCTGATAACGCCATAATAGGTTCCGCTCAGCGATGAGCTGCCGGACTCGGCTTTTCGTGAAACGGTCGGAGTCCGTCTTTGGCAGGTGAATGTTCCGCCGCCATTTAGCCGGAGTTTAGATCCTGTTTGGGGGCTGCGGCGGATGAATGGAATGGATACCATCCAATTCACCAGGGGGTTATCGGATGATTACAGCCGGAATCGACTGCGGTGCGAAAAACACCAAGACCGTCCTAGTCAAAGATGGAAAAATCCTGGGCAAAGGATCCGTGCTCACGGGATTCGATCAGACAAAGGCGGTCGAAGAATCGCTGGCCAGGGCCGTTACGGCCGCCGGCATTTCCCGGGACGACATCGCATCGGTAGCCGGAACCGGATCGGGTAAAAACGCGGTGAAAATCGCAAACGAGACGGTGAGCGATATCAAGGCCATGGCCAGGGCGGCCCGTTTTTTTTATCCCGACTCTCGCACGGTGGTGGACGTGGGGGCCGAAGAGGGCCGGGCTGCCAGCATCGACGAGAGGGGCGAACCAATCGACTTTGCCATCAACGATAAATGCGCTGCCGGAGCCGGTGCCTTCATCGAGGCCATGGCCCGCGCCCTGGAAGTGAAACTGGAAGAGATGGGCCCGCTGTGCCTGCAGTCCGACAAGAAGATTTCCATAAACGCCCAGTGCGCCATTTTCGCCGAATCAGAGGTCGTGGGGCTGATCCACGCCCAAACCGACAAACCAGGCATCAGCCGGGCCATTCACGATGCCATCGCCGGCCGCATCGCTTCCCTGATTCGGCGCATCGGGCTCAACCAGGACGTGGTGCTGATCGGCGGCCTGGGACTCAATCGCGGCTTTATCGCTTCGATGCAGCGCGCACTGCAAGTGGACCATCTTTGCGTGCCGGAGGAGCCCGAATTCGGAGCCGCCGTGGGGGCGGCGGTGGTGGCCGCCGAACGCGTCTGAATGAAAACCCGTTTGCAGATCGGATCGACGGTGGCGAGGGGATAAAAAATGTCGGAAGATACCAAACCGGAATTCTGGCGGTGGACCGAGTCCAACTGGGTGAATCCGGATATCAGGTGGCAGGATGCCCGGTTCATCACCGTCGGAATCGACGTGGGGGCCGTCAGCTCCCAGGCGGTGATCGTCGCCGACGGACGGATACTGGCCTACGGCAACATGCGCACGGGATCCGACAGCCCCAACAGTGCACGGAGCGCCTATGCATATGCCCTGCAAGCCGCGGACGGCCTGCCGGAGGATCGCATGGATTACTGCATCGGAACCGGATACGGCCGCGTGAATGTCCCGTTTGCAGACGATTCGATTACCGAGATTACCTGCCATGCCCGCGGTGCCAATTATATCTACGGCTCCCGGGTCCGCACGGTACTGGATGTGGGCGGACAGGACATCAAGGTGATCCGGTGTGACGACAAGGGAAGCGTCACCAACTTTTTGATGAACGATAAATGTGCCGCCGGCACCGGGCGCGGCATGGAGGTATTTGCCGACCTGTTGGGCGTGCCGGTCACCGATGTGGGCGAAAGATCCTTCCAGTACCCGGGCGATGAGCCCCGTGCGGTCTCCAGCACCTGCGTGGTTTATGCCAAGTCCGAGGCGACCGGTCTACTGCGCAAGGGCTGGACGATCGAGCAAGTGCTGGCCGCTTACTGCAGGGCGATGGCCGACCGCATCTACTTGCTGGTCGAACGGGTGGGGGTGAAGGCCGGGTTTGCCGTCACCGGCGGCATGGCCAAAAACCGCGGAGTCATGGACCGGCTGATGCCGTTGATCGGCATAAAGCGAATGAAAACCGATTGGGACACCCAAATCGCCGGTGCCGCTGGGGCGGCTCTGATTGGCTGCACCCGGTGTGAGAAGGGAAAGGGTAGAAAGAAATAATCTGAATCCATTCGGGCCTGCGTTTGTTTTTACCTCTCCACCACGTTGGGTTTCT
>JAHEIV010000456.1 GCA_024639205.1 Deltaproteobacteria bacterium
GCATCCGTTTAGGGGCGTGACCGATCCGCTCAAAGAAAATCCCAAGTACAAGCCCGGAAACGGAAAGTACTCCTGGTTCAAGGCGCCGCGCTATGAGGGCGAGCCCTGCGAGGTCGGTCCGCTGACCCGGGTGCTGGTTGCCTACGGGTACGGCCACAAGGACATCAAACCCATCGTGGACAAAGTGGTCACCACTCTCGGCATTCCCACCAGCGCGCTGTTCTCCACACTCGGCAGAACCGCGGCCCGCTGCATCGAAACCGTCGCCATCGGCCAGGCCATGCAGGGTTGGGTCATGGAGCTGGTCGGAAACCTCAAAAACGGCGATACCCGGACCTACACGCCCTGGACGATGCCCAACAGCGGAAAAGGATTCGGGCTCAACGACGTACCCCGGGGTTCTCTGGGGCACTGGATTGAAATCGAAAACAAGAAGATCAAAAACTATCAATACGTCGTGCCTTCGACCTGGAACCTGGGCCCGCGGGATGAAAAGGGCAAGCTGGGACCGGTGGAGGAAGCGCTGATCGGAACACCGGTTGCCGATCCCAAGCGACCCCTGGAGGTCCTGAGAACGGTGCATTCGTTTGACCCGTGCATAGCATGCGGTGTTCACGTAATCGATCCGGATTCCAACCAGGTCTACAAGATCAAGGTACTATAAGGCGTAAATCGAACCGATCCGGCGCCTCCTGCACCGGCAGGGGGCGCCGATTCGCTTTCCGCTGCGTCATGCGCCATATTGCTTCCTGGCCGGTGAGGACAACGCCCCCGCCTGATAATTCCCGAGCCTTCCCCGCAGACGATCTGTGCAGAACCGATAGTTGCGAACGCACCGGGGGATAGCTGGCAGGTAGTGGCGCTGCCGGCAGGGGCGGGTCGACCGGCAGCTGAATTTTAAAAGGCGAAACATGGGTGCAAACACTCGACAGGTAATGATCCTGGGCGTCGGCTGTATCCTTTACTCCGATGAGGGGTTCGGCGTCCGGGTGATCGAGGAAATTCTGCAACGCTATCAATTTCCCGACAACGTTTCCGTGGTGGACGGAGGGGTTCTGGGCGTCAACCTGCTGGGGGTCATCTCCCAGGCCGACGACCTGATCGTGGTGGATGCCGTCCGCAACAAGGGCAAGCCCGGGCAGATGTATCGTCTGGCCGGCAAACAGATCCCCGAGCGGATCCGCGCCAAAAACTCCCTGCACCAGGTCGATTTTCTGGAAGCGCTGACGCTCTGCCAGGCTCTGGACAAGGTGCCGGAAACAGTCATTGTGGGAATAGAACCCGAAGACATCGACACGCTGAGCATCGAGCTGACCCCGACCACCCGGGTCAAGGTCGATGCGGCCATTGATATGGTGCTGGCCGAACTCGACCGCCTGGGAGTCTCATACAAAAAAGGAAAAACTGAGGATGTGCCTCGCTATCCCATCTAAAATCGTCAAGATCGAAACCGGTATGGGAACCATCGACGTAGACGGTGTGCAGCGGACCTGCAGTTTGCTGCTGCTCGAAAGTCCGAAAGTGGGCGATTGGGTGATTGTCCATGCCGGTTTTGCGCTGCACAAGATCGATGAAACCGCCGCCATGGAAACCCTCCGGTTTCTCAAAGAAGCCGCTGCCTTTGCGGAGGGGCAGCCGCCGCCGGATGAGCCGCCGAGTGAACCACCGGATCAGACGGATTAGGCAGCGGCAACCCGAAAGCCCCATCGCCTGCATGAAATGCCCAAAATGCCCGAAGATGCTGTTGCCCGCAAACTCGAAGTCAACGGAATCGTTCAGGGAGTCGGTTTCCGGCCCTTTGTTTACAATCTCGCCAATCGATGCCGACTGAAAGGAGAGGTCGCCAACACCTCTGCGGGCGTCGTGATCCACGTGGAAGGCCCCCGGTCGGCGGTGGAGGCCTTCACACGAGAACTATCCGCCCAGCCCCCCCCGCTTGCCCACATCGTCGAGGTGACCGCTGCCGATGTCGCTGCGACCGGATACACCGGCTTTTCCATAACCGGAAGCAAGGGGGCTGCGGCCATGTCCACCTTGATCTCTCCGGATGTCTCCATCTGCGAAGATTGCCGCACCGAGCTGTTCGACCCGACTGACCGCCGCTATGGCTATCCGTTTATCAATTGCACCAACTGCGGCCCGCGCTATACCATCATTGACGACATCCCCTACGATCGGCCCAACACCTCGATGAAGCATTTTAAAATGTGCGGGCCCTGTCAGACCGAATACGATGATCCCGCAAACCGTCGGTTTCACGCCCAGCCCAATGCCTGTCCGGCATGCGGGCCCCAGGTGACACTTTTCGACAACCGAAAAAGCGAGATTAAAACAGCCGATCCGATCGCCGCTGCCGCCCAGCGGCTCCGGCAGGGCAGCGTGCTGGCCGTCAAGGGACTGGGCGGGTTTCACCTGGCCGCAGATGCCCAAAACGATGCCGCGGTGACCGCTCTTCGCCGGCGCAAGCACCGCGAGGAAAAACCGCTGGCCCTTATGACCACCGATCCGGCATCCGTTCGCCGATTCGCCCATCTGGCGGCAAAAGAAGAGCGGCTGCTGACCGCGATTCAGCGTCCCATCGTGCTGCTGGCCAAAAAAGAACCGAACCGTATTTCAGAAGCGGTATCTCCCCGCAACCGCTATTTCGGAGTGATGCTGCCCTACACCCCGCTGCACTACCTGCTGTTGGCCCATGGCTTTGCGGCCCTGGTTATGACCAGCGGTAACCTGAGCGAAGAGCCGATCGCCATCGACAACGACGACGCATTTGAGCGCCTGGCCGATATTGCCGATTATTTTCTGGTTCACAACCGCGACATCTACCTGCGCAGCGACGACTCCATCATCCGGCACGCTGCCGGAGACACCCGCCTGGTGCGACGCTCCCGGGGGTACGTGCCGGTGCCGGTCTTTTTGAAAAACCAGTTGCCGCCGATTCTGGCCTGCGGGGCGGAGCTGAAAAATACGGTCTGTCTTACCAAGGGCAAACTG
>JAHEIV010000457.1 GCA_024639205.1 Deltaproteobacteria bacterium
TGGTGTGGGCTGACGACGCTTTTTCAGCTTCGGGTACTTCTACTTGATGGCGGGGATTCAGCAGTGCGCTCTTTCATCTCGGCCTTCTTGGCGGCCTCAGCCTTGTTCTCCGAGAGGCGTTCCTGAACTTCCTTGGCTCGCTTTTCGCGGGCCTCATCCTTGGCGTCTTGCTCGGCCTGGGCCTTGGCTTCCGCTTCTGCGGTCGATTCACCGATGGCAACCTTGACACCGGCATCCTCTACAAAGTCAAGTACACCCACTCTTGCCTCCTAAGCACTCATTCGAACGTCGAACGAATCGAAACATAGGCGCGAACCAGACCAAGAGCCACATGTCGAGGGGCCGCCAGTGGCTACGGTTTCCAGTGTGAATCCGCTGGCCAGCCTGCCCGACACCCCCGCCGATCGCCGTTCTGCCCTCCGCGCTGTTCTGCTGACCAAGGGGGTCACCGAATTGGCCGAGCCGGTAGAGCTGTCGTCGGGAGCGATGTCTCGATACTTCATCGATGGTAAGAAAGCTCTCTGTGCAGGTGCCGATCTCGCATTGGCGTGCACCTGCATGATGGACCTGATGGCCGAACAGTCGATCATCGCAGATGCCGTGGGCGGACTCACCCTCGGCGCTGACCAGTTCGCCCACGGTGTAGCCATCGTCGGCGGGCTCGAGTGGTTCGTGGTCCGAAAACAGGCCAAGGGCCGTGGAACCAATAGGTTCATCGAAGGGGCCGACGTGAACGACAAGCGCGTTCTACTCGTCGACGATGTGATCTCCACCGGTGCTTCGAGCCTCGTTGCCAACGAACGAATTCAGGCCGAAGGGGGCGCCTCTGTCTTGGCGACCACGCTCGTTGCCAGAAGCGACGAACCAGCCGAACGGTTCGCTGCCGCCGGCATCCCGTTTGCACCTCTCTTCACCTACAAGGATCTTGGCCTTCCAGCGGTTGGAACCGAGTGATCCCTCCGCTCCACTACCCCAGCATGGCCGACGACCGCCAGCCCGTGATTCGCGAGGTGGGGGTCGGACCCCATCCCGAGCCATGGCCAACCGATCCGAAGTTCGACCCTCTGCTCCTTGCCGAAGGGGACCGCCGCAACGTTGTGGACAAGTACCGGTACTGGACGATGGAGGCGATCGTCGCCGATCTCGACACCCGGCGGCACTCCTTCCACATCGCCATCGAGAACTGGCAGCACGATCTGAACATTGGCACGGTCGTTCGCACTGCCAACGCCTTCCTCGCCGCCGAAGTGCACATCGTGGGCAAGAAGAAATGGAACCGGCGTGGGGCCATGGTCACCGACCGGTACCAGCACGTTCGCCACCACCCTGAACCGGCCGATCTCGCGGGTTTCGCAACCGAGGAGAATCTGGCGATTGTCGGCATCGACAACCTGCCCGGATCAACCGACATCGACGCAAGCCCGCTCCCCCGCCGCTGCATCCTGGTGTTCGGTCAGGAAGGGCCAGGCCTTAGCGACCTCATCCGCCCGTATCTCGATGAGTGCCGGTCAATTCCTCAGTTCGGCTCTACCCGCAGCATCAACGCCGGGGTCGCGGCTGGTATCGCAATGCACACTTGGATCAGGACCTATGCGGTCGATTGATTGCTCTGGCCTCGTTTTGAGTAGGTCCGAAGCACTTGTTCGAGTACTCCGACCGTGATCAGAAGCGCAACGAAGAATGCCACCCAACGACCGATCCGCCAGACGATCTCTGGAACGGCGCCGGGAGGTTCGGTCGTCAATTCGGTGAGGAAGAGTGCGGTTAGTTCCTCGGGGGTTCCCTCGGCCTCACGCACTGATCGCAGGGCACTCAGGCGTTCACCGTCGAGAGCTTCGCTGGTCTCGGCTTCGACCTCACCTTCCAAGCCGAACCCGATGACCGCGTCGAACTCTCCGCGCTGCTGGATCCGAAGGACGAATGATCGAAGTTCGGGTAGGGGGTCGAGAGGGATGACCACAGCCATCTTGTAGCCGAGCTGCTCGGCCTCCTTCACCGTTGCCGCCAACGCGTCACGATCGATGTCGTTGTCCCGCTGGTTGTGGACGAACACCCCGTCCCGGCGTAGTGCGGTCACCACCTGGCTCGGCTGTTCGGCCCCAGCAGGCTGCGTGCCGAAGACCAAGATCGGAACGAGCGTTGTCACCGCAAGAGCCGCCGCAAACACCATCGAAACGACCTGGTTCGCTGTGATCGACTGTCGCTTCACCCGCTCGATTGTTCCACATGACCCGACGCGCCGGGCGCACGCAAGGCGCTGTTTGTGGGTTCAAGGTTGGGTCGCCATTAGTTGTGTTGGGACAAGAACCACTCGCGGCTCTTGTCGTGGTCCACATCGGCTTGAAGAAACGCCTTGAACGCATCCTCGTCGTTCTTCGAACGGGCCTTGAACTCGTGTTCAACTTCGGGATCGTCAAGGTCGGTCTTCCGTTTCGCTGCCCGTCGCTCCGCCGCCCGCTTCCTCACTGCGGCCTGCTTCGCATCCAGGGCTCTGCGGTTCTCGTGTGCAATATTTGCTGCGGCGGAACGGGCCCGGACGACTAGATCGACCTGGGGCTCAGCTGCGGCTTCAGGCTGCATCTGGGCCTTGAAGGCCATGAGCTCGACCTTCTCGGCCCGAAGAGCCTCGAGTTCGGTGCGTAGCGCTTGCAGATAGACCTCGAGCTGCCGGCGCTGGTCGAGCAACTGCTTGGTCTCAGTGCGCACGCTGTTCAGCTCGCGCAGAACCGAGCCAACATGGTCGGACAGGTCGTCGGTCGCACGTTTCCGTTCGGCCGCCAGCCGTGTCGACGATTCCTTTGTAATCAGCATGCGTCATCGCTCCAGAGCACTTCGCAGCAGTCCGCCTTCGGTCTGCTCTGCTTGTTCCATCGGCCGTAGTTCGTCAACGTTGACCACTGTGACGACTGACGGTTGCGGTTCAGCTCGTATCCTGGACATATGTCTTCGTTGGTGTTTCGACAGCTGCTCTCCGGGCGCGACTTCGC
>JAHEIV010000458.1 GCA_024639205.1 Deltaproteobacteria bacterium
CTGCTGCGAAGCACGAGTCTGCTCTATTTCACGATCCCCGTTCGCATGTATACTTGGCACGCAAGGGTGCAGTTGTTCCTGCAGGATCGCAAGCCCACGATAACACCGCAATGGGGCAATACGGCTCGCCCGATGATGGAACGGTTGAAAATGGGATTTTATTCAGCCGATCTTCAAGGGCCACGAAAGGTGAAATCGGCGAGCGGTGTCGAAAAGCTAGATTTTTGTTGTTAGTGAAGCAGGCTTTAACCGTTTAATGAAACAGGCGGGTTATATCCGGAACAGGCCATTTTCGTATATCGTCAACCGGCGGCCGCCTGCAAGGTGGGCAACCACGCGCTTTTTTTCGGTATTGACCAGATCCCAGTGCAGGGCCGAGTCGTTGAACCCGAGTGACTTTTTGCGAGCCGCAGTCAACTCTGCCGGTCTGCCGGCGTAGGAATCCGAATAGGAAGACCCCAGTGCCAGGTGGCAGTTGCCGAATTTCCCGCCGTAATTTTCGTCGTACAGCGTGTTGGCCATAAAGGCGTTGATCTTCGAAAAGCGTTTATCGGTGAGGGAAAACTCACCGACCCGGCCGGCACCCGCATCCATCTTGAGCTGCTGCTTCAAAAAACCTTCTCCCTGCTCCGCCCGCGCCGTAATCACCCGTCCGGCTTTAAATTCGAGGTGAACCCCCCTGACGGTATTCCCGCTGCGAAAGCAGGGTTGATCGGCGTAATACACACCCCGGGTCCCGCGCCAATCCGGGGACAGAAATACCTCAAAGCTGGGGATGTTACGACCCGACAGGCCCAGCCACCTTCGCTTCTCTCCCAGACCGATCTCCAGGTCCAAATGATCCGATTCGATCCGCATACGGCGGATCGACAGGCGACCGAGTCGCTGCTTGATCTCCTGAATTTCTGCATGTACACGCCGCCATTCCTGCAGCGGCAGGCGACGGTCCAGGAAACAGGAACGGACGACCTGCCGGCTGTAAGCTTTCATCGACAGTCCGGACTGGCGGGCCAGCTCTGCGGTTGGATAGATGCACAACGTCCAGCTCAACAACCCTTTTTCCTCGCGCCGGTTTAAAATGTCGCGTAAAAACTTTCGGGCCACCGCAGCTGCTCCGATCCGCTTTGGATCGATATCGCTCAGGTGGGTGATGGACTCGGGGGCATATAATAAAATGCGGCCGTTGAGTTGTTCGTGCAGTGTTTTTTGCCCGGGGGGGATAAAGCTGAGCTGCCGACGACTGGAAAGAGAATAGAAATCCTTTTCCATCGGCGGGGTGGGGAGCATCTGCTGGACCGGATTCAAACCCATATCCAGCAGCCGGCCGAACAAGATTTCAGCCAGCGCGACAGCCGGCCGGTGATAGTGAATCGCGACGATCTCATTTTTTCGAAACGACCTGCGGCGGGCGGTCTTCAACGCCCAGATAAGAACGTCGGCATAGCGCTGCAACTGTTTGTCGGTCAGCATCGCTTTGCCCTCCTAAGCGTGTGGCTTTGGCTCGTCTTTTAAAAAGTGACGGTGATACTCGGGCTCGGTAAGGTGCTGCTTCAACAGGCGCGACAGCAGATGAAATATTTCGGAGAGCTCATCGTCGGACAATCGTTTGATCAGTCGGGCCATCAGCGAATCGTCGGAGAATTTCTGCAGGTAACAGATCACCGTGTTTTCATCGACCTCTCGATCCAGTCCGAACCCGATCAAGCCATCATAGGTTTCCACGAAATCATGTGAATGCAATGCCATGGCTCCTCGCTGGTAAAAAATTCCCTGAATCTTGCATGAAGATTAATGAGAATTGGACCTTATCGGTACCGAAATCAACTCGTGCACGATCCAGGTGGTCACCTTCTGAAATCCAATATCCTGCCGATCCTTGCGGTTACCATAGTGAAGAACCCCGCACCGGTCAAGCGCTTCTAATTGCGGTTACGGCTTGAGAAAGACGTTGAAATTCGCTACGATGGTCACCGTTGTCATACACCACGGGAGCTTGACCCATGATGGGATTTCACCAGAGATTGCTGATCATCGATTTGAACCGCCAAACCGTTGAAATCGAGCACCTTTCGGAAGATTTGCTGCGCACCGGCCTGGGCGGAAAGGGATTGGCCGTTCATCTTTTGCTCCGAGACAACCCGCCGCGGGTCGATCCCCTGAGCCCGGAAAATCGCCTGATCTTCGCCATCGGCCCAACGGCCGGTACCGCCATCTGGGGATCCTGCCGGCACGGAGTCTTTTCCAAGTCACCGCTGACCGGGTTTCTCTCCGAATCGTATTCGGGGGGAACCGTTGCTGAATATATGGCAAAAGCCGGCTTCGATGCGGTCATGATTTACGGTACCGCCAGCATGCCGTTGTGGATCGAAATTACCGAAAACGGCGCCGAATTTCACCCTGCCGGAGATCTGTGGGGCTTGCAGACCTATGAAACCGAAGATCGGGTGAAAGCGTGGGTAAAAGAAAAACGGCCCGAATCGAACCGGTGCGGTGTCGTTTGCATCGGACCGGCCGGTGAAAACCAGGTGGCGTTTGCCGTCATCGAAAACGATTACTGGCGCAGTGCCGGCCGCACAGGCGTCGGCGCGGTCATGGGGGCCAAGAAGATCAAGGCGATTGCTTTTCGGGGCAGTAAAAGCAAACAGGCAGCGGATCCAAGTGCCATCGAAGGTTTCGCCAAATCGCTGGCCCGGCAGGCCCGGGAAAGCGGTGTGGCGAAAGCGTACAGAAGTATGGGAACTCCCATGCTGGTGGATATCACCAACGCAGCCGGGTGTTTTCCCACCCGATACTGGCACAAAGGCCGTGCCGATCACGTGGACAAGATCAACGCTGCCGCCCTGCACGAGCGGCTGGATGTCAAACCGCACGCTTGCATGAAGTGCATGATGGCTTGCGGCCGTCTGGCCACGGTAAAGCAGGGGCGCCACCAGGGCCTGCGCATCGAAGGGCCGGAATACGAAACCATTTATGCCTT
>JAHEIV010000459.1 GCA_024639205.1 Deltaproteobacteria bacterium
AAACGTATGCGTACAGTATATTCGATGTCCAGTCTTTCTTCAACGAATCGTTTGCAAAGATCATCCCGGAATGTCTCGATCAGTCGGAAGTGGATCGCTATTTTATAGAAGAGCTCTGCAGACTCAACGACGATCCTGTCTTCTGGAGCGGTATGCAGCCGCAGGATGAGCTGCATGAATATCTGGTGCGTTACGCCGTGATGTTTTTTGACTATGATTTCGAAACCCGCGACTTCATGGCGGATTATCTGCACCAGTTCATTCACAGCAGAAAGGGATACCGCCCGCCGCTCTCTAAAGACAGAAAACACGTATCGCCAGCGGAAGCCGGCAGCATTTTTGGAGTGGACTCATCGCAGCTCCAGCAGATGACCCGAACGGATCTGGCGCGGATTTTCCGCCGAAAGGCAATGAAGCTCCACCCGGATAAAGGAGGACGCCACGAATCGTTCGTTAAACTGATCGACGCTTATCGCAGCCTGATGCGGGGCAAACGAAAGTGAGCCATGCCATCGGTGTCCCGATATCACAGGCGTTGTTTTTTGATTCGGTGTCAGGCTCACCAACCCGCCGACAACACGACCCTGTTCTTGCAGGTGGGATGTTGATAGCGCTTTTGGAATGCGCAAGCGATTCGCCGCTGATTCGATCGGCTGGTGTTATCGCAAACCATTGAGGTTCTGGCTATGAAACCAAGCGAATGGAATCCGGGAAAGCTGCTGGAGCTTTCCGGTCACTACTGGAGAACCGGGACGCTGCACGCGGCAGTCAAACTCGATGTTTTTTCGGCCATCGGTGACAAAAAACTGCCGGGTTCACAGATCGCACGCGAACTAAAATGCGCTCAACGGGGCATGGCGCGACTGCTGGATGCTCTTGCGGCGATGGGGCTGCTGCTGAAAGAAGACGGGCACTACGCCAACACACCGACAGGCAAGGCTTTTTTGTGTCGGGAAAGCCCGCAGTATCTGGGCTATATCATGTTGCATCATCATCAGCTCGTGGATTCGTGGACAAAGCTCGATCAGGCGGTGAGCAGCGGGGAGCCGGTTTGGGGAGGGACTTCGGACAGAGGTGAATCATGGCGTCAAAATTTCCTGATGGGTATGTTCAACATGGCCATGAACCTCGCTCCGCGCATCGTTCCGCTGATCGATATGAGCGACCACAAGCAGCTGCTGGATCTGGGCGGTGGCCCCGGAACATATTCCATTCATTTTTGCCTGGCGAATTCCAACCTGACCGCCACCGTCTTCGACCTGCCGTCAACCCAGCCATTTGCGGAGAAAACCATTGCCAGATTCGATCTCTCGGACCGAATTTCGTTCCGATCGGGCGACTACCTGCAAGATGATATCGGCAGTGGATATGATATCGCATGGTTATCCCACATTTTGCACGGCGAAGGACCGGATGCTTGCCGGCGACTTCTGAGAAAAACCGTCACGGCCCTGTCCGGCGGCGGATTGGTGATCATTCACGAGTTTATCCTTGACGACACCATGGACAGCCCGCTTTTTCCGGCCCTGTTTTCATTGAACATGCTATTGGGAACTCCATCGGGTCAGGCCTACTCGGAAAGCCAGCTGCGGGGAATGCTGAAAGAGGCCGGGGCGAAGAAAATTCGCCGAATTCGATTCGAAAGTCCCAATGACTCCGGCATTCTGATCGGAACGGTTTAGCCGGCAGCCGCCTTTCCAGGCTGATCCAATGGGGAAACATTCGGTCGGCAGCACCGGCTTGCGGCCTGTGAGATGGTCTCCATCATGGACGGCCACGCAGGCGAACGACCAGTCGATCCCGGACACAATGCCGCCCCTCGGTTGATTGACATCAAATATAGAATTCGGTAGGTTGAGCCGAAGCAAATCGCATCGCCACCCAACCCGGATATGTTACAAGTACGAGACGCTCATGATCATCGGCCTGGACGTCGGCGGTACGCACACGGATGTGGTTCTTTTAGGGCAGGAAGGTCTGGTCAGGGAGATCAAGACCCCGACCGATTCGACAGACCTTTTCCGATCGATCCTGTTCAGCCTGGAAGAGATCACCGCCGGTGTCCGGCTGTCGCAAATCCGGCGCATCGTTCTCAGCACCACCCTCACTACCAACGCTATCGTTCAGGGGAAAATGCCGCCGGTGGGCATGATCGTAGCCGGTGGGCCGGGGCTTGACCCGGATCTGTTTCGCACCAATCCTCAATACTATACCGTATCCGGCGCCATCGACCATCGGGGTCGGGAGATCGACCCCGTTGTCGAAAGTGAAATCCGCTGGATTGCCGAGAGCTTTAAAAGAGACGGGATTCGCCATGTGGGAGTGGCCGGAAAGTTTTCGGTTCGCAATCCTTTGCATGAGAATACTATTTGCGGCATACTTTCAGGATCCTTCGAACGGCTCTTCGCCGGTCACCGAGTCGCAGGCAGTCTCAACTTCAACCGGCGCATCGCCACTACCTATCTGAACACCGCCACGTATCCGATCCACCGGGAATTTTTTCAAGCCGTAAACCGGTCGTTGGCCGAAAAGGGTCTGAAGGTGCCGATTTACATTCTCAAAGCCGACGGCGGAACCATGTCGCTGGAGTCCTCGATGGAATTTCCCGGACAGACCATCCTTTCCGGTCCGGCGGCCAGTGTCATGGGTTCGGTGGCATTTGCACCACCCGCTGCGGACACACTGGTTCTGGACATCGGCGGCACCACCACAGACATCGCGGTGATTCGCAACCGGGTCCCCCAACTTCATCCCATCGGTGCCCGGATAGGAACCCACCGGACCTTGATCCGTTCTCTGGAAACGCGATCTATCGGAATCGGCGGTGACAGCATTGCGAGGGTCACAGGAGGTGACATTACAATCGGACCCGAGCGGAACGGGACCGCGATGGCTTACGGCGGTGCAGACCCAACGCCCACCGACGCTCTGTTTGTGCTGGGGAAAATTAAGGGAGGCGATCGGAGAAAATCATT
>JAHEIV010000053.1 GCA_024639205.1 Deltaproteobacteria bacterium
CCGTTTCCGGATCCGGTCACAGCCCTTCAGCCCGGCTGCCGGGATATCGCCGGTTGCAGGCGAACCTGGCGGTTGTTGCCGCCAACTTTTCGCCCGATGCGAGGCGCAAACTGATCTTTGCCGCCCTGATCGGTATTATCCTGTGGCTGGCGTTTTTGCCCGGGGTTGTGGCACTGGTCAATGCCGAAGAAGAGCAACCGATCATTCTTACGAAAAAGCAGCTGAGAACAGCTGCCTACAACAGCTTATGGCGCTTGCAGCGCTCGATGGAACGAGATGGATATTACAGCAGCCGGGTGGCACTGAATGTCTGGCGCAGCAACGCCATCGACGCCGGGCTGTTCAAGCAGGAAGAGTATGACCAGTACAAGCGGCAGATTTATGATAAATCGATTGATAGCAACCTGCGCTGCATCGAAAGAAGCATCGAGGCCTTGAACTACATCGATGCAAACAAGTGCTTGCTGACCTGGAAGCTGCACACCGAAGAAATCGGGCTTTTCGATCCGGCCCGTTATGAAGAGATGGAAACTCAATTGGAAGCGATCAAAAACCAGAAACCGCAGCAACCGGAAGTCCTGAAGGCGGAATGACCGATGACCTCCATTGCCGAATTTGATGTCGAGCCTCTAGTCGGTTTACAGGTGGGCACCTCGACCATTGTCAAAGAGCTGGCACGGGGTGGGATGGCCATCGTCTTTGTGGCATTCCAGCGCACGCTAAAACGCCAGATTGCCGTCAAGCTGCTGCCCAAAAGCCTGCTGACCCCGAAAACGGCCGAGCTTTTCCAGCAGGAGGCCGAAGCAGCCGCCATCTTGTCCCATTCGAACATCATCCCGGTTTACGAGGTCGGAGAGACCGAAGATTTTATTTTTTTCACCATGCAGCTGGTGCATGGCAACCCGCTGTCTCACTACATGAAAGCCGCCCAGAAAAACCCGATTCCTTCCCGGCGGGTATTGCCCCTGCCGGCAAGCCTGAACATTATCATCCATGTTTTAGACGCGCTGAACTATGCCCACACCCAGGACATCGTTCACCGGGATATCAAGCCGGGCAATATCATGATTGAAAAAAACTCCAACCGGCCCCTGGTCATGGACTTTGGGATTGTGCAGGTTATGCGGGGAAAAAGTGACGACAAACCGATCGTGCACGGAACGCCGCTTTACATGCCCCCCGAGCAGATCCTCAGCCGCGAAGTGGACGGGCGAGCGGACATTTATGCGGTGGCCACCATGTTTTACCAGATGCTGGTCACCAAGCTGCCGCTGCCGCCTTTCAAGTCGAAACCGGCCCTGCTGAAAGAAAAGGTGCTCAATAAAAACGGGGTTTTCCTGAAATGGCCGTCTCAAGTAAATCCGGCACTGCACGCAGACCTGGATCCTATTTTGGAGAAAGCCCTGGCATACAGCCCGGACGATCGTTACCCCACCTGCAAGGATTTCCAGGAGGACCTGATCGCCTATCAAAAGAATCACGTGGGATGAGCCGGAAACGTAACCGCAGCCGGTTTACCGCCGACAGAGGGGACAAATGACCGAAGAAAATACAACCGAAGAAAAAATACCGAAAGAACTCTCCACTAAAATCGGCCGATCGTTCGCGCTGCTTTACAATCGCCTGTCCATGTACAGCTCGGACCATCCGTTCGCTTCCCAGGCGCTCGATGATTTCTTCGACATCGTCGACGAAGGGCTGAGCTACTCTTCGCCCGTTGTCGTCATCATGTACAAAGACCAGTTTTTCGTCGAGGAAGAGCCGCTCGATCCCCGGATCAACACTTCCAAAATGCTGGCGCATTTTAAAAAAACCGGTATCCAGTCGATCTCCTTTGAAGAAGAGGTCTTGGAAAAGGAGCTAAACGACTTTGCATCGATCTTTATCAATACCACCGAGCATCCCACCGCCGATGAAATGAAAGATGCCTGCGCTGCAAAGCAGATTGTGCGCATCAAAATCAATCACGTCTTTTACCGCAAGGTCACCGAAGACGATGAAGTGATCGACCGCAAGACGCTGGAGGAGCAAACCGGCCAGCCCCCCGGAGCGTCCGGGGGGGACGACAGCAGCTCTGCGCTGGAAATGATGGCCGAAAGCGTTCTTATGGAGGAGCTGGAAAAGTCGCTCTCCATCGGCCATGTGATCGAAAACCCCCAGGCCGTATCCCAGAAATTGCTGGCTGCCGATGCCGCCGCCGACAAGGACGGTACCGCTCCGGCCGGCAGCGGATCGGTGATCATGCAGAGCCTGCAAAAAATGCGAAATGAAGTCGATGCCGCGGCCGACTCAGATCAGCCGATGAACCTGCAGCAGATGGCGCAGGCGGTTTTCGACATGAAGCGCGATCTGCTCAAGGGAATCGAAGCCCAGAAGGCAGCCGGGATCGTATTTCAAAACGAAGCGGAAATCATCGCCGAAGCCGATGAACTCACCGACAATGTCCTTTTGCAGTTGATCAAAGACGAGTACCAGCAGGGAAAAATATCGGTCCAACGCCTGGCGCATATCGTTCGGCGATTGATCCCGCAGTCTGGTGAAATTCAGCGTCTGCTGCCCAAGATCAAAGACACGCTGCTGCAAGAAGGCATGGCGCTAAACGAATTTTTGCAACTGACCCAGGAGCTGAAAAAAGAATTGCAGAGCGAAGGCCTGGCCCACGTTCTGGAAAAAGGTGCCGAGGAAATCGGCATCTCCAGCGAAGACCTGGTCAAGGAAATCAGCCAGGATCCCAAGGGGGCCGCCGAGCTGATCTACCTTGCTTCCGAGATCCGCAAGGGTACCGGTGACGACAAGGTGCTCTCGGATCTTCTGGTCGATTACGTCGAGCGGGTCGGCTCTCACCTGGCCCTCGATGCGGCCGATAAGCATGGCGTGCAGGGAGGCAAACAGCTGCGCAGCATCGTGGCAAAAGTGGAAACCACCCTGCTCAAGGGGTTGCAAAACAAAGATGTCGACACCCAGGTCATCCACAAGGTCGCCCGCCGGCTCAACGAACGATTCGATGAGGCGATGAAAAAACTCGAAGGGCAGGTGATCGAACGCCGGACAAACCCCTCCGGTGCAGCGAATCCTGCCGGTGCCGGGCAAGAGGCGGTCGATGACGAGCAGGACCTGCGGGAAGTAATAGACCAGATGCGGGATGGGACCGAAGGGCAAGGTCCGGAAGGAGAGCCGTCGCAGCAGGACGCACCCGGCCGATCCAAAAAGCCCGTGGATCCGGTTCAAATAGAGCTGCCTCGCGGGATCCTGGATCGCCAACACGTTTTGTTTTTCATCGACAAGGAAATCGCCCGCCTCGTGCGCCACAAGACCAAGTTTGCTGCGTTGATAATGGGGATCAATATTCTCAGGGCCCGAAGAAAGACCAAAGATCCCCTCTCCCGCAATGCGGTGATGAACATGGTGCTGGCACGGCTCGCCCGGATCTTCAGAGATACGGACATCCCCGGCATGCTGGATGACAATAAGATCATGGTCGTGCTGCCGATGGTTGCCCGCCTGGAGGCCCGCAAGGCGCAGAGCCGCATCCTGAAAGCCGTTCATGAACACCCTTACGAACTCGACGGCATCCCCCTGCGGGTAAAGCTGGCCGGAATTACTACCGAGTTCGATCTGGACGTAACCCCCACCCGAAGAGAATTCATCGCACGTGTCGAAGCCGACATGACCGATATGCTGCTGCGGCTGCAGAATATCCAGAGCATCACCTGACGCGACATTTTC
This sequence comes from Deltaproteobacteria bacterium, assembly GCA_024639205.1. Lineage (GTDB taxonomy): Bacteria > Desulfobacterota > Desulfobacteria > Desulfobacterales > SG8-13 > SG8-13. The sequence goes on from JAHEIV010000053.1 coordinate 3,727, forward strand.
TGTGGATTTTTCCGAATCCACCCATGTCAATCGCCGGTGATTTTAACCTGCAGCGGTTTTTCATCCTCCTGGGTCAAGTAACCGGAATTTACATATCCTGAGCTTGATTCGTTACCCTCATTTGATTCATTTTGACACTTCACATTTTTCACCGACCTCTGCACAGATGTTGTTGACGATTTCAAGCGCAAGCTCTTCACGGGATTTCTGCTCATCATCCGCATCGACGGTTACAATCAACTGCCTGATTCCTTTACCGACATCTTTCACATAAACGCTTGCGAATCTGTTGTCCTTTGCCCCCTCAATCAGAAATTTCGATTCGTTTGTCTTTTTGATTTCGACGTTGTTTTTCTCCGCAGCGCGGAGCATGGCCGTGTAGATTTCAGCAGGCTCAGACTTCAACTGCACCGTTACTGTCTCATGTTTATTGCTCTTCATGTAAACCGCCGTGCCAACGACGGTCCAAAAGCCAACGCATCCCGTCATGACAGTAAAAAAACATACAACGACAAAGACAGTTAATTTAGGTTTCATATTATTTTCCTCTTCGAAACAGAGCTCTTGCTAAATGAAATGCTTGCTCCGGCGTCACCGACTGCAAATTCCATTCATCCTGTTAAAGATTACCCATAACGGGTTTCTGTTTTGGGCAAGCAGGCCGGAGAAGAACCGGCCCGCTTGACAATTGCAGACAGCAAGTCCAATGCCTCTCTCGTACTCCAAGTTTACCGGTTCGGCCTATACCAAGACTTCTGTTTACGCCAATCCTGTTCCTGCAGGTTGTACTTCTTAGAATGCTCATCGAGCATGGGGTTCTGGGCGTTGAACCCCGGGCCCCATTCGCCGCTTTTGATGAAGTCGCTCATCACATCCGGACGGCCCCGCTCCGGTGGCGGCTGGCGAGTCGGTCCCGGTACGCCGGAAGCACGGTTCGTAGAGACCACCATGCGCTCGACCACCTGGTCCTTGGTGATGTTCCAAACCATGTTGTCGACCGCCACCGACAGAGGCCCATCGTAGGTTTCGCGGATACCGGCACGCACGCCCGTAAGCGCCTCCTCCATCGAGTGGTAGGAAACCGCGTGGCGCGGATTGATCTCGCTCATGATCTTGCCAAAGGCCGGCCCGGAGGTGTGAAACTCGCAACACGTCCGCCAGGCAAGTTGCGGCGGCTGGTTGTAATCCTTCACAAAGAACTCGGGCATGCCGAAAGCCTCGTGGATGACAAAGTCGGCACCTCTGGCGTATTGGACGAACCACTTGTTCGGAGACGTATCGCCGCCGAACACCAGTTTGAGGCCGGCATATTCAATAATAAAGCTCACCGGCCCGTCACCGGCGTGAATCGCTGGTATGGAGCGTATCCGGACGCCGTTCTCATCGTAAAACACCTTGTTGACCGCCTTGTAGTCAAATTCCTCGACCTCGATGCTGCCCGGAACCGGCGAGATCTTGAAGGCGCGGGTCTGGTAATCCCAGTTGTAGGCCCTGAGGAAATGCTCGACGGCGTACTTGGTGCCCATCTCGGGCGTCATGCCGCTTGGGCCCCAGACCTTGAGCGGCACGGGCCGGCCCGCGGTCCAGCCGCCGGCCCACAGCGAGGCGAGATCACCCCAGTGGTCGGTATGCAGGTGGCTGATGACCACCTTGGTGAGAAATTCGGCCGGGATCATCAGCGCGTTGATATTGCGCATCGCCCCGCTGCCGAGGTCGAAGATTATTTTCTCACCGTTGCCGAACTCGAACAGGAAACAGGCCGCCGCCTGTCCGCGGCGCGCATCCGGCATGCCGGTGCCGCAGGCGATCACCCGCACTTCATCCTTGGCCAGCACTTCGGTGCCCGGATAATAGACGTAGCGATCCGGGGCAACCGTGTTCGGGCTTTTCACCACGCCACCGGCCGCCTCGGCCGTTGCTACCAGGGGCAGGTCCGTGCCGGCACGACCGTCCAGGATCCCTTTGACATACAGACCCCCGGCCGCCAGAACGATGCAGACGGCAACGATGATACGCTTGATTCTCATATTCATTGTTCTTTCTCCTCATGCTTGGCTTATTCTACAAGCCTTCAATAGCGGGTCGATGCCCCGCGCCTTCAGATCATAAAATTAGCTACCATTTAATATTTACTCCGAGTAAGGGACCATGCAGCGTCGCCTTGTATTTGAAAAAAGTCGGGCCGCTGCCGTCTTCATAGTCCTGATACAGGGCCCGGTAACCGCCGGCGAAAGAAACATGTTTAAACGGCTGCCAGTCGATCAGACCGAGCGCCTGCCAGGTAAATTCGGAGCCAACCCCGAAACCGCCGATGTCGCCCCTGACCACCAGCGACCAGCGGTCGGCGAAGTTCCACCACCAGCGCCCGCCGATAATCGGGTCTGTCCAGCTCTGGCTGATCTTTATCGGTGTGGGCTCCACGTTGGTTTCCTGGTCGGTGTAGCGCAGGCCGAGGAGAAGATCGACATTGTGCTTCCCGTTGATAACGCGATACAGCCCGTCCACCTCGGCCAGGATATTTTGAAATTTCACGCTCAGCGGTCCCTGGCTGCCCTTGATATCGATGTAGCTCAAATCAATCAGAAATCCCCACCGATCGTTGTACAGGCCTTCAAAATTGGCGGTGAAGACGCCTTCGAGGTTGTCGAAGATGTCGCCGAACTTCAACTCCAAGGGAACCGTTGTGGTGCCAATCGTCTGATCGCCGCTGATACTGACCCCCCACAGGTATAAGGGCACCAATCGCCACTTCCAGCCTTCGATAGACGAGTCAGCGGCCAATGCCGGTGTGCTCAATGTCACCAGCAACACAGCGCCAACAACCAACCATTTGATTTTTTCCATTTGAGTGCCTCCTTACGGTCTTTGGGTTTATCGTTGTCGGAATTCAGATCTCTAAGCTCTGTATTGCCTATTTTTTCATCCTGCGCTCAGCAAGAGCCGTGTTGGCGGCTGCCCTCGCTGCCTCGAGGGCTTCCAACCCTTCTGTTTTCGAAATTGTGCTGAGTTTGAACTCCGGTGGTTGTGCGGACATGTCCAGCAAAGACAACACAATTCGATACTCTTGAGAATTCAGGTGGTGGTCGAGTTCCTTGCGGCTCTCCCATTCCTCCACCAAATAAACGGCATCCGGGTCATTGACGTCCTGGTAAAACCGACAACTGATACAGCCGGGCTGAACCGCGGTTGGCCCGATCACCCTGCGGGCTGCTTCCAGAAAATTACTCCGCTGATCCTGGGGCACCTTGATCCGCAATGTAACAATGTTCATCGGGCCTCCGAATACTTGACCATTTGGCAGTTATTGTCTTGAAGGCGGATCATCCGACAACCGAATCGATCCTTTTTTTCACTTAGGTCGGTTTTCAAATTCAACGAGCGGGAGGTCTGTCGGTCGTGACTTCTCAGGATGAAGTAGTGGGTCAATGCATCATTACGGAGCAAGAATAATACCAGAAGGCGAGATGGAGGGATAAACGATATAACATTCTGATATTAAATGGCTTATTTTCTTGGCAAGAAGGTTGTAGAAGGAAGATAAGCAATCGTGAATTCACGGTATTTCGAGACTGCCACGATATTTCGGGAATTGGATGTTCATTCATTGGAGGGACCCGTCGATCCTATTTGGGCCGGTAGATGCCCAGTTTTTTCATTTTTGATTCGAGGGTTGTCGGCTTCAATCCCAGCAGTTCGGCTGCACCGTTTGTACCACTGACCCGCCAGGAAGTTTTTTTCAGCACACCTGCAATGTGGTCGCGCTCGACATCTGCCAGCTTGATTGCTCTTTGTAGGGATACAGACGGATCGACCGGGGGGATTATGTGTAACGTTTTCCCTTTTGTGACGATCATCGCATTTTCCACCACATTTTTCAGCTCCCGAATATTTCCGGGCCAGGCATACTGCTGCAGCGCATCAAGCCCCTTTTTCGGAATCTGATGGACGGTTTTACCCATGGAGCTTTCATACTCTTTGACAAACGACCACACCAGCTGTGGGATGTCCTCGATGCGATCTCGAAGCGGCGGTGCGGTGACAGAAAAGACGTTGAGCCGATAGTACAGATCCTCTCGGAATCTTCCCTCGCGCACTGCCCTGGCAAGATCCCGGTTGGTGGAAGTGATGATGCGTACATCGGTGCGGATGGTATCAGGGCTGCCCAGTCGCTCGAAACGACCTTCCTGGAGCACGCGCAGCAACTTGGCCTGGAGTTCCAGCGGCATCTCACCGATTTCATCCAGAAAAATGGTCGAGCCGTCGGCAATTTCAAAGCGCCCGACCTGTCGGCTCATGGCACCGGTATATGCCCCTTTTTCACGACCGAACAGCTCGCTTTCGATGAGCGTTGCCGGCAGGGCGGCGCAGTTTACCTTGATCATGGTATGGTCTTTGCGCCGACTCAGCCGGTGAACCTCGTTTGCCAGCAACTCCTTGCCGGTGCCGGTCTCCCCGAGTAAGAGAACCGTGGCGTCGGTTTCGGCCACCTGCTCGGCGCGGGCCAGCATTTCCAACACCGCCTCGCTTTTTCCGATGATGCCTTCGTGCCGGTGGCGCAGCTCGATCTCTTCGCGCAAATAGATGTTCTCCGTTTCCAGACGGGACTTCAAGGCCTTGATTTCGTCAAAGGCTTTATGAAGCTTCCTGTCTGTTTGTTGGCGAGCGATAAAGTGACCGAACATGGCTGCGATGATGGGAAACCGCTCCGTCAACTGCTTGTCCCAGACTCGGTCACGGGTGGTATTGGAAAAGCCCAGGCAGCTCGAAGGTTCGCCTGAAACCATCACTGGAATTCCGGCAAAAGATCGCAAGCCCGAATCTTCGAGCAGACGGATATCGTCTTCAGTACAGGGAGGCAATCCCTCAGCCCGAGACCAAATCAACGGTTTTCCGTTCACAAACGGCGACAGCAGCCACGGATAGCGATGCAGGGGATAGGACATTCGCGTAGCGGCAATCTCCTTGCGGTTCCATACATGAGTGATCTGCATCTCCTTTTTGTCCGGTGTCAGCCGACCGAAACTGCATCGGTCCAGATCAAAAAATCGACCGATTTTTTCCAGGGCGTCTTCGATGACCCGATCCATACTTTCGGGAGGAACATCGATAAAAGAGACCGATAGATTGGTGAGCAGTTGGTCGAACAACATTAGATTCTTAACTGCAGCCTCGGCCTGTTTTAGTTCTGTGATGTCGATGGCGATGCCGCCCAGCAGCTTTTTCCCGGATTCTAGCTGGATCGGAAACTTGATATCCCTGCGCCATTCGATTTCACCTTCCACTGAACGATTCCATTCTTCTATAATTCTCGGGATGTTGCCACTTATCACTTTCCGATCGAGCGCGATCAGTCTGTCGGCAATTTCACGCGGAAAAAAATCCAGGGTGGTCGCACCCATAAATTCATCCGGGTTTTTCCCAACACTTTTCATACCCATTGGATTCGCATATACGTGCCGATCCTTTTCGTCTTTGATATAGACAACGGCCGGAATATTCTCCATAAATGCCCGGAACCGCTCCTCGCTTTCCGCCAATTTCAGTTCCAGCAGTTTGGTATTGGTGATATCATGGGCGCTCACCACCGCAGCGGATACCTTCCCATCGGCACCGAAATATGGAGAATAGCGCACATCCATAAACCGGTGTCCCCATCCGGCAAACTCGGCCCACGATTGAAAGTTGACCTCTTCGCCGGCAAAGCAGCGATCGTAATGCTCCTTCAGCGTTTGTTCAAACATCTCCTGCCCCACAAGATCGGCCACCGTGCACCCGATAATCTCTTGACAGTCTTTCTGAAAGGCGGCGCAGTAGCCGCTGTTCACATATTGATAGACATAGTTTCGATTTACCTGGCCAATTATGCTTGTGGTGGATTCGACGATATGCCGGTATTGCTCCTGTTTTATTTGTGCACGGACACGTACCAGTGTCGCGCCGATCATGTCGGCCAGCACCCTCATTTGTTCCATCAGCTGCGCCGGGTATTCGCGTGCTTTATCGACGCTATCCAAACCGAACATTCCGATCGGTTTGCCTTCGACGATAACCGGTACGACAAACCCTGAGTTTATCCCATCGCCTTCAAGCTGCTTCTGTAGCTCCAGCGCCTCATCGGGCAGCCCGCTATGTCCGGGACCGACTATGATCACCCCGCCGCTGCTGATTTGTCGGGCAACCCACGGAACATCAGAAACCATGTCCAGATCAAATATTTCCGACTGCTGGCTGAAGCCTTCGGCCGCCCAAACATTGGTATTCTTCAAACTTTTCCCGTCTTCCGTAAACTGGAAAATAAAAGCTCTCTCCGTTTTAAGAAATCGGCCAAGGGACTCAAGTGTTTCCTGGAGTAAGGCGTGAATATTCTCCGGTTGCACCTGTGCCAGTCTGGCTGCAATGTCCGCGATCAGCCGCTCGAATTTGGGTCCATCGCCTTTGCGGAATCGACGCTGCTTGTCTTCAGGAGCTTTATTACCGGCCATCGTTATCCTCCAGTGAGAGCTGCACCTTGATTGATAATAGATTTCACTCAGTAAAAAGTGATAAACCGGATGTCACGATGGATCAAGTCCGAAAGCAAAAGATGGTGGGAACCTTCCAATTTATGCTTTGGGAAGGAAAATTCAGAAACAGCTGGTGTTTGAGATCGAAAATATCAGGGGGAATGATCTAATCAAAATCTACAGGTCGGAAAAGCGTTTCTCCAGCATGATCTTCAAAATCGTGCGGTCGGTCTCGATCATCCCCTGGGTGCTCAGGGTACCGATATTCTGCATGGTCTGCTCCGGAGAGACGCCAACGATCCCATCGGTGGGCTGTACCTCTACTCCCTGCAAGGAGAAAAGGGCGGCCTGCACGGCCGTGCCGGCGGCAGTGGCCAGCTTCAGGGAACAGCCGGCCTTGGCACCGTCACAGATCACACCGGCCAGATCTTCGGTCAGGTTTTTGATGGCGCCGGCAATGTGATGAACGTTTCCCCCCATCAGGTAGGTGATTCCAGCGGTGGCACCGGCACCGGCGGCCACCGAACATCCGCACACCGCAGACAGGCGGCCGGTATAGGATTTGACGTAGGCGGTCAGGATATGGCTGAGACCGACGGCTTTTAACACCGCCTCCGGCTCGCAGTCGACAAACTCTTTGATCGCATGGATGGGAAGTGTTGCCGTCAGCCCATGATTTCCGCTTCCCGCCGAGCTCATAGCCGGCAGCTTCACGCCGGCCATGCGGGCATCCGAGGCCGCCGAGGTCAGTATGCGTGCCGCCAGGACCATGTCGCGCGCAAGCAGGCGCTGGCGGGCCAG
>JAHEIV010000054.1 GCA_024639205.1 Deltaproteobacteria bacterium
CTACGTTGTAAGGGCTGCGCTCGTAAAACCGTAACTGGTCTGTCTCTGATATCACGTCAAAGGGGGGGGTGATAACGTCGGCCAGCGGGCCGACTTTTGCACTGTTGAATCGCACTGCCTTGAACGGTTGAATCTCCGCCATTTGACACTTCACCTCACACTGTTTGCGACCTGCTGGCCGAAATCGGGCAGAATGCAAGATCAGGTACTAAAAAGAAGCGATAAGTTCAAGACATTTTCAGCAATGGACCTGTTGACACAAATCGCTAAACGGAGTATGAAACGGGCGCTGGAAGACAACGCTGGAGAGGTGGCCGAGAGGCTGAAGGCTCCGCTCTCGAAAAGCGGTATCCTGTGAAAACGGGATCGTGGGTTCGAATCCCACCCTCTCCGCCATCTTACCCGATCGGGTTAAAACGGATGGGTATCGAACGTCCACGATCTCCTGCGGCAACCGCTCCGCAGCAGTGGCCGATGGACGGGTGATGCCCAGTTTCATCTGCGGTCCCGCCGAGTGCGACGGAGAGATGTCCGAGCTGGCTGAAGGAGCACGACTGGAAATCGTGTGTGCTGTCACAAGCGGCACCGAGGGTTCGAATCCCTCTCTCTCCGCCATTTAACCCGCTTATTTCACGTGTCGCATTCGCTCATTCGCGAAAAGCACATCTCGATTCATCCGATCAGATGTGTGACCCCGCAGAGCGGGGACGCTTCGGGGCGACCTGCCGGGGCGTTATATCGAGACATCACTGCCGCCTGTACGGCCCTTTTGGGGAGTTAACCATGTCCTACCTGGTGCTGGCACGCAAATATCGTCCCCAGACATTCGAGGAAGTAATCGATCAGGACCATGTCATCCGAACCCTGACAAATGCGATCGCATCGGACCGGGTCGCGCATGCCGCCCTGTTCGCCGGACCCCGGGGCACGGGAAAAACTACCGTTGCCAGAATCCTGGCAAAAGCCATGAACTGCTCGCAAGGCCCCACCGCAACACCTTGCAATACCTGCCGATCCTGCCGCGACATTACCGCCGGCAGCGCCGTGGATGTGTTTGAAATCGACGGTGCCTCCAATAACAGTGTGGACCAGGTGCGCGAGCTCCGCGGCAACGTAAAGTACATGCCGGCCCACAGCGCCTACAAGATCTACATCATCGATGAAGTGCACATGCTCAGCATACCGGCGTTCAACGCCCTGCTGAAGACGCTCGAAGAACCGCCGGCCCACATCAAGTTCCTTTTTGCAACCACCGAACCGAACAAAATTCCCATCACCATCCTTTCGCGCTGCCAGCGTCACGATTTCAGGCGCATCAAGCTCGAATCGATGACGGCCCACATGCAGTCCATCTGTGAAAAAGAGAATTTCCAGATATCTCCGGAGAACCTTTCGATCATCGCCCGAGAGACCGGCGGAAGCATGCGCGATGCCCTCAGTCTGCTGGATCAGGTGATCACCTGCGCAGACGGGCCTGTGGACGACAAGCAGGTGATGGATCTGCTGGGTGTGATCGATCGGCAGGTGATCTTCGATATCACCTCGGCCATCTTCACCGGTAATGCGACGGCCGTACTTGAAATTTTGGAGGAGATATACGACCGCGGACACGATATGAAGCGGTTGCATTCGGATCTGCTGGAACATCTTCGTCATCTGCTGATCGTAAAGATGGGAAAAACCGTCTCCCGTCTGGTGGATCTGCCGGGACATGAAATCGAGAAGATGCAGCGACAGGTTGCCGAAGTGTCGATTACCGCCATTCGGCAGTTCTTCGACCGGTTGTTTCAGGAAGAAGCCCGCATCAGGTACTCCATGCACCCGAAACTCGCCATGGAAATGGCGATTTTCCGCCTACTGGAAGTAAAGCCCACACTGCCGATCGAAGTGCTGATTGAAAAACTCGACCGCCTCCGGGAGGAAATGGATCACCAACCGCCGCAGTCGACACCCGATGATGATTCGGCGGGTGGAGAGTCCGCAGGGCCGACCGGTGGCAGGCTACCGAACACATCGGGAGAAAAGATCGATTTATCTTCGGCCTGGGAGCAAATCCAGCGGACCATCGCGACGGATCATCCCTCCCTGGCGGCTAATTTGTCGCGCTGCAAACCGACCCTGTCGACGGACGATCACATTGAACTGGAAGTAAATGGAAACGGATACCTCGGAATGATCCAGCGACCCGGAAATCTGGACATCGTCGAAGGGGTCTGCAGCGAGGTATTCGCAAAAAAAATGCGTGTAACCGTCGTAACGCGCAACGGCCCGGATGAAGGCATCCAAAGAAAACAATTGGCCGAACGTAGAAAAGATGTAGCCCTTAACCATCCCCTGGTCACCGATGCACTCGAAATTTTCAATGGCCGGGTGGTGGATGTCAAATTTACTGCGGAGGATGGATGATGAAAGGCATGGCAAACATGATGAAGCAGGCCCAGAAGCTTCAGTCCAAAATGATGCAAATGCAGGAGGAACTGGCCCAACGGACCGTCGAGGCCAGCGCCGGCGGCGGTATGGTAAAAGTGGTTGCCAACGGCAGACAGCAGCTTGTCTCGGTGCAGATCGACAAGGAAGTCGTAGACCCCGAAGACGTGGAGATGCTTCAGGATCTGGTACAGGCAGCCGTCAACGACGCTCTGGCTCGCTCCCAGGAGATGGCGAATTCCGAGATGAGCAAATTAACCGGTGGACTGAGCATACCGGGTTTGACCTGATACCGGAAGAAGCGGCATCTGTGTCGGCCGCAGTTGGATAACGGATCGGAAACCCATACTGGCGGCGGCGCTGCCGATGCGGTACCCGGCTGCCCGATGCTCGCTGAAAAAGCACCGGCGGTGTCGACACCGCATATTGGATCCTTCATTCAGCCGGCATCCCAAGAGCCGCATCCGGGCAGCTTCCGCAAAAAGTTTCAGCAAGCGCAGGTTCTAAAGAAGATAACCAGAGGGAGCGGAACCCACATGCACTATTATCCCCGAAGCATCCGCAATGCCATCCGCAGCATCTCGAGGCTGCCCGGCATTGGGGAAAAGACCGCTGAACGCCTGGCGATGCACATTCTGCGGACGCCGCGAGACGAAGCCGAACAGCTCGCCCGCAGCATTCTCGAGCTGAAGGCAAAAACCCTGCTCTGCCGACGATGCTTTGGCCTGAGCGATGCACCGGTCTGCAGTATCTGCAGCAATACCGGACGGGACCAACGGCTGCTGTGTGTCGTCGAACAACCGGCGGACATGGTGTCGCTGGAGAAGTCGGGCGCCTTTAACGGGCTCTATTTTGTGCTGGGGGGCACCCTGTCGCCGATGGACGGTATCGGTCCGGGGGATCTGCGAATCCGGGAACTTGCAACGCGAATCGAGGAGGGAAAGGTTCGGGAAATTATCCTGGCCACCAGCACAACGGTGGAGGGAGAATCTACGGCGGCATACCTGTCTGACACCCTGAAGCGATACCCGTTGAAATTGAGCCGGATCGCTTCAGGGGTGCCGATCGGAGGGGACCTGAAATACGTGGATCAGGTTACCTTGCGACGCGCAATGGAGGGACGTCGTGACATCACCCAGCGCAGCTGACGCCGACATCTTTGAATGCCGACGCTGCGGTGACTGCTGCCGGGGCTACGGCGGCACGGTTGTCGACGAAGCAGACATTCGCACTATTGCCAGATACCTGCATGTGAAACCCGAAACGTTTCGCGCCGGGTACTGCGACCGGTCCGGCAGCCGGCTGGTGCTGGCCCAGCAGTCCAACGGATACTGCGCCTTCTGGGACCAACTGTGCACCATCCACCCGGTAAAACCCCGTATGTGCCGCGCCTGGCCGTATATTGAAAGCATCCTGGTGGATGTGGCAAACTGGCGTGCCATGGCCGGAATGTGCCCTGGGATCCGCACGGACGTGGCAGATGAGCACATCATTGCCTGCGTGAAAGAAAAGCTGCGCATCGCATCCTGAAATTTTCAACCCGGCTTCAACTGTTACAAGAGAACCGCGTTAGAACTTCCAGTGCTCGATACCGGTGAGCTGATAGGCGCTGCGGTCCTGCCGGTCGGTAAGCTGGAGGCGCAGGATGTTTTTCTGTTCCAGGAATTGGAGCTCTTCGGCAAGCGATTCGGTCGAGCCGTTCCAGATTTGCTCCAGGTTTTGTGTGGTAATGCTCTTGCCCGAATCGGCCAGCCCGCAGCAGAGCAAATACAAGGAAATGGTCTCGGTGGAAAGACCCATCCGGAAGATCAACTGATTCATGGACGGCCCGTCGCTGTGGTGGTCATGCATCGACAACTCCTGTGGTACAACTTGGGTTTTCGAAACCGATGGCTGGCTGAGGAATCCCGAAACAACGCGGATCGTCAAAAAATACCTTATGCCGCTGAAAGTGCGGCGTATCGACACCCTCACCCTGGGGTGCACCCACTATCCACTGCTGAAAAAGACCATCCAGCGTAAGATCGGGCGCCGTGTTTTTGTTGTCGACTCCGCTGCCGCCGTGGCTGACGACCTGCATGCCTTTTCTGACGGCGGTCAGCGGCCCGCCGCCGATCCGGCACCGGGCGGCCGGCTGCGCCTCTTTGTTTTCGATCGGACCGATCCGTTCGAAAAAATCGCCCACATGATTCTCGACCGCAAACTGCCGCTGGCGGTCATTGAGCACCCATTGTCGGCGGAAGACCGGCGTTCGGGGGAAAATGCTGCCGCATCTGCTGCAAACCGCGGTCTGCATGTGCCGCAAGTCGCATTCGCTCATTGGTCAGCCGGGTTCCTTCGAGGTTGGGAAGGCGTCTCTCCGGCAGGCACCGGCCCTTCATAGCGAATCTGAATGTCTCTTTTTGGATAAGGAATTTCAATTCCCTCTCGGTCGAATACCGTTTTGACATGATCCGTCACGTAAGAAATCGTGTTCATCCGCCTGCGGGCATCTTCTATCCAGACGCGCAGCTGTAAATTGACGGAGGACTCGCCGAAATTGCTCACCACCACAACAGGCGGCGGTTCCTTCGAAGCCCATGGCATCGATTCGGCGACCTCTAAAATCAGCTCCTTGGCCTTTTTCAGATTCGCATCATAGGCCACACCGATGTTCACCCGCACCCGGATTTTTGTATCGATGGTGGTGTAGTTGACAATGTCGCGCAGCATAATCTCGTTGTTGGGGATGATGATGACAATGTTGTCGGTGGTTCGGATCTTGGTGGCCCGCAGACCGATATCGATCACATCCCCCCAGGTAGCGCTGTTTTTGGGTGTCTGCCACAACTCGATGCGGTCCCCCACCTCAAAAGGCCGATCGATGATCAGCAGGATTCCGGCAATCACGTTGGACAGCGTATCCTTGGCGGCAAAGCCGACGGCCACCCCAGCAATCCCAGCACCGGCGATAAAGGGCATGACGTTCACACCCAGCATATCGAGCGCCAGAATACAGGCCAGTGCATATATCAGGGCACTGGCAAACCGGTTCAGGAGATCGAATACGATGTCGTCGATTTTGGTGTGCTCGACGTCCAGTTGCTTTCGCAGCAACCGAAGCGCGATCTTCACAGAACCGGAGACGGGCACAGCGAATAGAACAATGAATACCGAAATATAAATCTTCTCGATCAGCGCAACACCGAAAAGGCGGATCAGGTAGATCCCCAGCGTCAGCACAAGGGCATAATAAGCGCTGTTGCGCAACAGCTTGAAAATGGCGATATTGTTTTGGAAAAACTCCAGCCGGGAAAGCCGCCGGGCAAGGAATGCCAGCACTATTTTCAGGACGAACCAGGCGACCAGGGCGACCAGCAATGCCAGAACCGCTTTCGTGGCGGTCTGCACGTGGACGTTGGCGCCGATCAGCGAGTTGATCCAGCGGTCATAGGCGCTTAGTAACTTGTCCGGATTGAATTCCATCAAAACACCCGTGGGGAGCTATTTCTCGGAAGAAAAAAACCGGGCTTTCAAAAACTCACGGTTCAAGCGGGCGATATTGGTGATGTTGATTTCCTTGGGGCATTCGGCTTCACATTCCCGCTCGTTTGTGCAGTTTCCGAAACCGAGGCGATCCATTTCCCTGACCATTTGCGCAACCCGGCGGGCCGCCTCGGGTTTGCCCTGCGGCAGCAGGGCCAGGTGGGATACCTTGGCCCCAACAAATAACATGGCCGAAGCGTTCGGGCAGGCCGCCACGCAAGCGCCGCAACCGATGCAGGCAGCGGCATCCATCGCCAGCTCAGCGGTTTCCTGGGGAACAAGGATGGCATTGCCGTCCGGCGCCCCCCCGGTGCTGGCCGATATGTAGCCCCCGGCCTGAATCAGTCGGTCGAGGGCGCTGCTGTCGACCGCCAGGTCTTTAATCACTGCAAAGGCCCTGGCGCGCCACGGTTCGATCACAATCGTATCGCCGTCGGAAAAGTGCCGCATGTGCAGCTGGCATAGCGTGGTGCCCTTTTCGGGACCGTGGGGTCTGCCGTTGACCACTGCCCCGCAGGTACCGCAGATGCCTTCCCGGCAGTCATGATCGAAAGCGATGGGCTCGGCGCCTTCCAGCGTCAGCTGTTCGTTGATGACATCGAGCATTTCCAGAAAGGACATATCCGTGGAGATGTCGCGGGCCTCGTATGTCTCGAGCCGCCCGCTGCTTTGCGAGCCCGGCTGGCGCCAGACCTTCAATGTCAGGTTGATCGATTTCGTCACTTGTAGCTCCTTGTCGCCAGTTCGACGTTTTCAAACACCAGCGGCTCCCTGTGGAAATTCGGCTCGATTCCCACGCCGGTGTATTCCCAGGCAGACACATGGCTGAAATGTTCATCGTCGCGTTTGGCCTCGTTTTCCCCGGTCTGGTAGGCTTCATTGAAATGACCGCCGCATGATTCCTGTCGATCCAGCGCATCGACAATCATCAGCTCGGCAAACTCCATGTAATCCGCCACCCGGCCGGCGCGCTCCAGGCTTTGATTGAAGTCTCGCTCTTGCCCGGGAACCAGCACGTTTTCCCAGAACTCCTCTCGGAGCTCCTGTATCATGCTGCGTGCTTTGCCTAAACTGTCGTTGTTGCGGGCCATGCCGCAGTGGTCCCACATAATCAAACCGAGTTGCCGGTGGAAATCGTCCACCGTTCGCCGTCCGCCCACCGAAAGCAGCTTTTGGATCCGTTCACCGGTCTCGGCGGCCGCATCTTTGAAAGCCGGATGATCGGTCGTGATCTCGGCAAACTGACTGCCGGCGATGTAGCCGCCGATGGTATAGGGGATAACGAAAAATCCGTCGGCCAGCCCCTGCATTAAGGCGCTGGCTCCGAGCCGGTTGGCGCCGTGGTCGGAAAAATTGGCCTCACCCAGCACGAACAGGCCGTCGATGGTGCTCATCAGGTTGTAATCCACCCAGAGGCCGCCCATGGTGTAATGAACCGCCGGATAAATCATCATGGGCGTTTCGTAAGGGTCCTCGCCGGTGATTTTCTCGTACATCTGAAACAGGTTGCCGTATTTACGGGTAATCAGATCCCTGCCGTCGCGCTTGATGGCATCGGCAAAGTCAAGATAAACCGCAAGGCCGGTGTCTCCCACCCCTTTGCCCTGGTCGCACTGCTCCTTGGCGTTACGGGAGGCGACGTCGCGGGGCACCAGGTTGCCGAAGCTGGGGTACTTTTTTTCCAGGTAATAGTCCCGTTCCGCTTCAGAAATCTGACCCGGCGGCCGGTTGTCGCCGGCGCTGCCGGGAACCCATACGCGCCCGTCGTTTCTCAGGCTTTCACTCATCAGGGTCAATTTGGACTGATAGGTCCCGTGCACCGGTACGCAGGTGGGATGAATCTGTGTAAAGCAGGGATTCGCAAAAAAGGCACCGCGTCGGTAACATTTGAAGGTGGCCGACACGTTGGAGGCCATGGCATTTGTGGACAGAAAATAAACATTGCCGTAACCGCCGGTGCAAAGCACCACGGCGTGGGCCAGGTGCCTTTCCAGCTCACCGGTCACCAGGTTCCGGACGACGATGCCGCGGGCCTGGCCGTTGACCACCACCAGTTCGAGCATTTCCCGGCGCGGGAAGATCTGCACCTTGCCGGCAGCCACCTGTCGCATCATCGCGCTGTAAGCACCCAGCAGCAGCTGCTGGCCGGTTTGTCCCCTGGCATAGAAAGTGCGGGAAACCTGGGACCCGCCGAAACTTCGGTTGGCCAGCAGGCCGCCGTAGTCCCGGGCAAAGGGGACCCCCAGCGCCACGCACTGATCGATGATGTTGTTGCTGATCTGCGCAAGACGGTAGACATTGGCTTCCCTGGCCCTGAAATCACCGCCCTTGACCGTGTCGTAAAACAGGCGCCAGATGCTGTCGCCCTCGTTGGTGTAGTTCTTGGCAGCGTTGATTCCGCCCTGGGCGGCGATGCTGTGAGCCCTGCGCGGGCTGTCCTGGATGCAAAACGTTTTCACATTATATCCCAGCTCTGCCAGGGAGGCCGAAGCGGTGCCTCCGGCAAGGCCGGTGCCAACGACGATGACGTCGAATTTTCTCTTGTTGGCCGGGTTGACCAGCTTCAGCTCAAACCGGTGCCGATCCCACTTTTGCGTCACGGAGCCGCCAGGAACTTTGCCGTCAAGCTGCATATCGAATCTCCTCTGGGTTACGTGCCGAACCCGTTAGTATTACAGGTATATCATCAAATCATGTTGTGCAGAGTTCACGTGTTACCCGCCATCTGGAGTCAAGACACCGCCAGCAGATAGACCGGCAGCAAGCCGAACCCGAGCCCCACCAGCAGGCTGAAAACAAGACCCGCCCCCTGGATCAGCGGCATATACTTGGGGTGGTTTGCGCCCAATGTCTGAAATGCACTCCAGAATCCGTGGCTCACATGAAAGGCCGCAACGATCATGGCGCAAACATAAAGGCCTACGGTCACCGGGTCTGTGAACGCAGCGGCGACGATGTCATAGATGGTGGTGCCGGTTTTGTCGACAAAGTGAAAGTTCAACAGGTGGTAGACCACAAAGCCGAGCAGCAGGATTCCGGTATAGGGCATCGTACGGGAACCGACTGAGCGTCCCCCCGCGCTTCTGGTGACCGCATAGCGGCTGGGTCTGGCCGTAAAGTTCTGATAGAAAAGAACCAGGCCGGTGATTACATGCACCGCCGCAAAAAACAGCAGCCCGGCTTCCATCACCTTCACCAGCGGCTCCAGCGAATGCAGGTGTTCGGCGTATGCGTTAAACGTTTGCCGGCCAACGTAAAGGGAGAGATTGCCGGCAAGGTGAGCGGCAAGAAACAGACAGAAACCGAGACCGGTGACCGCCATCATGGTTTTCTTGCCCACAGAAGATGCAAAGGTTTGCACAATCCAGTTCATCACTGCCTCCGTTGGTGATGAATGTGATGCTGCGTAGAAAGTGCCCATCCACTGTAGGTGGCTGACACGGCTGTGTCCAATTCATAAATGAGGATTTTTCCCGTTGGGCAGGGCCGCACCGGGGTTGCGGTGAGGCGCACTGGAGGTGCGCCGCAGCCCGAAGCTTGCGCAGCACGCAGCCCAGCGGAAAAAAGACCATTTATGGGCGGATAATAGCGAAAACAAAATACTTTTTTAAGAATTGGGTTTTTTTCTGTCAACCCTTATTTCCTGTTCGAGCAGTCGTCTGAGCCACCATTCGTCCCATTCGGTCTCGAGAATTTCCCCGGCCAGCTGCTTGCCGGTGTCGGTGGTCAACCGGCGCACTACGGGCGGCAGCCACTTGGACGGAGATCGATACCCCAGATCGGACAGAGCCTTTAAATCGAGAATCAGGGCCAGTTGATCAGCGTCGTGGGCCAGGCGAGCTTCCGGAGTTTGGTTGGCCTCATACTCGTCGATCAGCTCCGCCAGGGAATCACCAAAGGGAAGATCCAAAACCGTATCGACCAGCGCTTTGGTTTCGTCGGCCGTTACGTATTCTTTCTGAACGGAATTCAGGTCTCCGATTCGTGATTCGGTCAGGTCATGGACCAGGCTCATGCTGATCAGGCGCAGGGCATTTCGTTGCGGCTCCATGCGGCTCATGACAAAGGCAATAAACGCCGTGCAAAAAGAGTGATCGGCGACCGATTCTCTGCCGGCGCCGAGAAATCCGAACCCCGAGCGCGGTATGGCTTTCAGCATTCTGGCCTGAAACAAAAGGTCCGAAATCCGACTCATGCAATCTCCTTTTCTCGATCAGATCCGGTCATGGGATTTGTCTTACGATCTGAATCCCGAAAATGCAACCGGAAAAGCAATTTCGTAAGCCGACATCGACAACTGCTTGAAATTATATGTCATATTTCCGTAAAACTTCCGGTTCGGGAGGCAATCTGCTTGACAATGGGTCCCTGCTCGGTTACTCTTACGATTTATATACATTGTATATGAGGCACAAAATGAGCTCCACCGACATCAATGTACTTGAAATCTTTCTGAACGCTGGGCTGGTCGTTCAGCTGGTAATGTTGCTGCTACTGCTGTTTTCGATTTCATCCTGGGCGATCATCCTGATCAAAATCAGAATGATCGGCAGAGCGTTCAAGCAATCCGCCGGCTTCATCGATTTTTTCTGGAAAAGCCGGGACCTGTCGAATGCCTTTGCCAGAGCCAAGCAGCTGAACTACAGCCCGGTTGCGCGGGTGTTTCGGGTGGGTTATATTGAGCTGAAGAAAGTGAGTCAAACCGGCGCGGCAATGACTTCCCAAACGGTCAGCTCCGAAGAACAGCCGATGGGGTTTCAATTCACCGGCGTAGAGAATATTAAGCGTTCGCTGCGCCGGGCCATCGACACGGAGATGACCCGACTGACGCAGATGGTGCCGTTTCTGGCAACCACCGGAAACACCACGCCGTTTATCGGACTGTTTGGAACGGTCTGGGGTATCATGAACTCCTTTCACGCGATCGGACAGCGCGGTTCGGCCAACCTGGCCGTAGTGGCCCCGGGAATTTCCGAGGCATTGATCGCCACGGCGGCCGGCCTGGCAGTGGCCATCCCCGCAGTGATCGCATTTAATTATTTCACCCAGAAGATCAGG
>JAHEIV010000055.1 GCA_024639205.1 Deltaproteobacteria bacterium
ACTGCAGCCGAAGCGCTCAGCGCCGGCCCCAACAGGGCGACCAAAAAAAAGGCCAAGAGGCTTGCTTTGATACGGGGTTGTCCTGCCATTTCCACCTTTTGTTGCCGACTCCCGGGGGAATTGCTGAAACCGGGCCGATCAGTGATATTGCCAATACCCGAAAGGTTGCATGAACTGTCGGGTACCTCATTTATCGATGCGAATTTTTTTCGTTGGACAAGACCGCACAAAGGCGGCTGGCAAAAAAATCGGAGCAACCGCGCCGCTGTGCGCACAGGACCAGTAATTATTGGCCCCGATCCTGTGGCGCCGGCCCGCAACGAAGCTCCGGGCCCCCACACGCCACATGATGATCGATTCTAAATATTGCAGCCAAGTACGGGGTTCGTCAAGAGCTGGATCGATTCGGGCGACCGCAGTCGGCATGGCAGGCGGCGGATATTGATTATTTCCGGCAATGTGTGTAACACATGACGCGTTGATCGGATCAAATTGTCAACCGAACGGTAAGGAGATGCCCATGAGCGAAAATATACCGACAAGGGACGAGGCTTTCGAGCTGCTGACGGCATACAACCAGAGCGATAGCCTGGTCAAGCATGCCCTGGCGGTGGAAGGTGTGATGCGATATATGGCCCGCAAGCGAGGTGAAGACGAGGAAAAATGGGGTGTCATCGGCCTCGTTCATGATTTGGACTATGAAAAATTTCCGGAGCAACACTGCAAAAAAACAGAGGAAATCCTCAACGAACATCACTGGCCGGCGGAATACATCCGTGCGGTCGTCAGCCACGGATGGGGGATCTGTGTGGACGTGAAACCCGAATCGGACCTGGAGAAAGTACTGTTTGCCGTCGATGAGTTGACCGGTCTGGTGGTGACCACCGCGCTGGTGCGACCATCAAAGAGCGTAATGGATTTGAAGGCGAAATCGGTCAAGAAAAAATGGAAGGACAAGCGGTTTGCCGCCGGAGTCGATCGCTCGATTATCCAAAAAGGTGCTGAAATGCTTGGTGTCGATATCGGCGAACTGATCACCGACACCATTATGGGTATGCGGGATGTGGCCGACGAAATCGGACTCAAAGGAAGTATCGAGCGGTGAACTGCCCGCCGGTATCGGCGGGCAGTTCAATCGGGTTATCCGATGGGTACCTGAACGGCATTCTCGAACGGGTCCTTGAAGGGCACGGTGATTTTCAAACAACCGTCTTTATAATCGGCGTGGGCTTCCGCTGCTCGCACCGGGCAGCAAAAGGCCGATGCCGTTACATAGGACACCTCTTTTCCGGAAGCCTGCAGACTGAAGCTGTCTTCCACCATCCGCAGGCGGATGCCGTCCCGGTTGACCCCCGGAATGGACACTTCGATGTTTAGCGTGCGATCGTCTTCACTGATATAAGAACACACGTCCGGCGTTATCTTGAATTGTTCCTTCGCCATGGCGATCTTCTCCTTCTGTTGTGATTTGCTCTGCCTGCGCGCGCAGCAGGCAATCCACCTGAAACACTAATGCCTTTTATCCGTGATGCAAGCTGGTGGCGACTGATTTGGTGAAGAAGGCTTTGTGGCGTCTTGCTGAGGGGCGGATGTGCAAAAAGAGGCGAACGGATCAGTGGGGCATCAGACCAGCGCCGGCAGCCGGCATGCGTTGCACGGACTCGATCAGGTCCTCCAGGGGGAACGGCTTGGCAAGGACCATGTCGAAATCTCCGTTTTCCAGCATCCAGGGGGTGCCGGACATTCCGATGATGGGCGTCGTACCATTTGTGGAGCAGCGGATGTGCCGGGCTACGCTGTTGCCGTTGACACCCGGCATGCAGATATCGGTAATCACCAGATCATAGGGGCGATCGTCGAATTTCCGGATTCCTTCCCTGCCGTTGCACGCAACCTCCACTTCATAGCCGACCATCCGCAGGGCCTCTTGAATCAGCTGCGTGATTCCCGTTTCGTCGTCGATGACCAGAATCGTTCGCATGACAACCCCTGTAGGTAACCGATGCTTGGAACGCTCCACCATTTATCGGCATCGAACGCCTTCGTCAAACCGGGTTACCCCGAAATAGATCGACTTCTTCGACGAGTTATGAACAATTTCTATCTCACCGGTATTTCATGATATTTTTAATATATACGGGTAACTTCCTTATATTACGAATGTTTTTCAAGTGCAGATTTTTTCAAACATATCAGGAAAATCAGTTTGTGATTTATGGTTTCAGCCGATCGCCTATAATCGGCGGATCTTTTGTTTTCTTCGAATTTCGTCGATTTTTATCTGTTCAGCGGCCACGATACCCGGGTGGGCGGCATTTCAACGCCGGTGGCGGGGTCGCGCTTTGTGCCCCCCCCGGTGGTCTGCGCCGAGCGCCGGCGGGCTTGCTTGACCTTCCGGGAGGAAGAATTACGTTGCAGGCGGCAACTGTTTCGATTGATTGTCGATAGAGCGAATCGCAAAACCGGCCGACACGTCATCAGGATCGACCCAATGGAAAGCTGTCGGGCTGCGTTCAAACTGCTTCCGGCTCACAAACAATCGCCATTTGGAGGGGTTATGAAGACAAAGGCGCATTATGATGTCATGATACTGGGATCCGGGCCTGCCGGCCTGCAGGCTGCCATTCACGCTGCCAGGCGCAAGGTCTCCGTTTTGCTGTTGGGAAAAAGTGTAAAAAGCAGTCTTTTCCGCGCTCACGTGCAAAATTTCTGCTGTATCTGGGACATTTCCGGTGAGGAGATGCTGAGAGCCGGCCGGGAACAAGCCGTTCGGTTCGGCGCTCACGTGCTCGATGAAGATGTGATGCAGATCTCCCGGGACGGTCAACAGTTTGTCTTTCAGTCCGAAAGCGGGCAGCAGATTCGATCCGTGAGCCTGATTATCGCCACCGGAGCCGCCCGCAAACGGCTGGGGGTTTCCGGAGAAAAGGAATTGCTGGGCCGCGGAGTGAGTTACTGTGTCGACTGCGATGCCAACTTTTTTCGAAACCAGGAGGTGGTCGTCGTCGGTGACGAAAGTGCGGCCGTCGGTGGTGCGCTCGATCTGCTCGATTATGCTGCCACCGTGCACCTGGTAACCAAAAACCTGCAGGTGGTGGACAAATTAAAAAAAGAGCTCGAAGCAAGCCGGGTGGTCCTGCACGATGGGGCAGCGGTTGAAGCGATCCAGGGAGATGATGAAGTCACCGGAGTGCTTCTCAAAGACGACACACTGATATCGGCCAGCGGCGTGTTCATCGAGCTCGGGGCCAGGGGAATCATGGAACTGGCAACCCGTCTGGGCGTTCAGCTGGACGCCGAAGCAAAGTACATCGAGGCCAACAAGAAACAGGAAACCAATGTGGAAGGGGTCTACGCCGCCGGTGATATTTGCGGACCACCCTGGCAGGTGGCCAAGGCCGTCGGAGAAGGCTGCATTGCGGGGCTGGAGGCGGCAGCGTATGCAAAAAAACGCAAGTCCGTGTCCACCGATTCGTGATTCAGGATCGGTTCGATTGACATTTTTCGGCACCCCATTGACTCAATTTTGTCACATCGGCCCGGAAGCTGCAGGCAGCCATTTTTTCAATCAACTGAAATCATGAAGAATTGGTTCAAACCCATCGATTGGCATGATCCTTGAATGAAAATATCCGGTGTTCCAATCGCAACGATTGGCAGCATCCGTTAGCTCTTTCAGCCACTTGCGTATAAAGGATGTTTCAGAGCCGCATCACTAACCCAAAGGAACGAGTCGAAACGGCAACCTAAGAAACGAACCCTTAAACCGAAACTGGAACGAGTTGGAACGGTAAGCTAAACAAAACGGACTGTAACCCTCAATCGAAACATGTCGGAACGGTAACGCAACAACACAACCCACAACCCACTGAAACTGAGACGAACCCTTAGCCTGTAGAAACCGTCGTTAACGAATCAACCGAACAACTAAACCTAACCGGTTTCTGAAACATCCTTTATCACCCATAAAACAAAACCCCCGGGGCCCCACAACCGGGGGTTTTGTTATTCCGGTTCGATCTTCCTCCCGGCTCTTTCGGCTTTTTCCCGCCCGTTTGCACTTCCGATGGATTCCGGCTACAATGCAGCCGTAGTATGGACATTCGCATGCATCATAGCACCCTCACCGGACGGATTGCAGCATTTCTGAACCATGCTGAAATTCGCACACCCTTGTTCTTTCTGGAGAAGCTGCTGCCGGAAGATGCGGAAGTTTACGTCGTCGGCGGAGCCCTCAGAGACTTGCTCATCCACGAGCTTCACGGCCGCGGCCCGGAGACAGAGGACATCGACCTTTTTATCGGCAACCTGGCGGATGAATTCGACCTGGAAAGCCGGATGCTGTCCGGGCGGTGCTTGCCCACGGAGCTGGGAGGGATTCGATGGCTGCCAGAGCATACCCGCTATGCGTTCGATTTATGCCGTTTGCAGGATTTCATGATTTTCCGAAAGTATGCCCTGCAGCCGAACCTGAAGAATCTTCTGGCCAGCGTGGATTTCACGTTCAATGCCATCATCTATGATCGAACATCGGAAACCCTGCACGAAAGCTGTTGTGTGCAGGCGATCCGCCAGAGGCTCTTGGACTTTAACTCGACGATGTTTTACACTCGGGAGATGGTCGCATACCGTGCACTGATGCTGCGATCCAAAACCGGTTTTATCCTGTCGGAGGCGGTGTTCGACTTTTTGAAAACCAACGTTGACGTGGAGGTTCTGACCTTCATAAACAACCTGCTATGTGCCAGACAAACCCGGGACCGGGCCAAAGCCGTATTGAGCGACTACCTGCGGATCAGCCGGTTCAAGGATTACCGCACTTACAGTCAAGGGGCCGACGAATTTTCGCCCTGAAAGGGCCTGGCCGGCATGGTCATGGGGGTACGTGCCTGGATATACCGGTGACACGCCGCCTGCATTGATTTGGATATTCTATGCTGAAAAAACTTCTCTGGGGGACAGCGATACTGCTGGCAGCTGCCGTTGTGGGCATAACCGTCTATGGCGGAACCCTCTGGGGTCGAATTGAGAAGCGATTCTCAGCCCGGCGCTGGCAGGTTCCCTCCACCCTGTATTCGGATACGACGCTGCTCTATCCCGGTCAAGCATATCGTCTGAATCTGTTGAAGAGCAAACTCAACCGCCTCGGATACAGACAAACAAAGTCCACTCCCACCCGCAAGGGTGATGTGCGCCTGAGAAAATCCGCCGCAGAAATCTACCTGCATGACCTGGCCACTGCCACTCAAAACCGTACCGGCTTTCCGGCCACCGTGCGTTTCGAGGGCGAGCGCATCCAATCCATCGAACGTACGGATCAACACGTCTTTTTGCCTTTGCTGGAATTGGAGCCGGAAGAGATCGGCCAGTTTTACGGTTCCCAGTGGGAGCGACGCCAGCTGGTCTCCATCAAGCAAGTACCGGTGCACCTGATCCACGCCGTGCTGGCAGCCGAAGACGCCCGGTTCTACGAGCACCACGGTTTTGATCCGCGCGGCATCCTGCGAGCTGTTTACATAAACCTGCGCCATGGCTCCATCCGACAGGGAGGCTCTACCATTACCCAGCAGCTGGCGAAAAACTACTTCCTGACGGCTGAGCGAACGCTCTCTCGAAAACTCACCGAGCTGATGATGGCCGTGGTGATGGAGCTCAAATACGAGAAAGACGAGATTCTGGAAATATATCTGAATGAAATTTACCTGGGGCAGAAAGGAGCTGCGGCCGTTAACGGCGTGGGCGAGGCCGCCCGTTTTTATTTCGGCAAAACGGTACAAGACCTTTCTCTGGCAGAAGCCGCTGTGCTGGCCGGCCTGATCAAATCCCCGGGGCGCTATTCACCATTGATGGACCCGGAGCGAAGCCGGCAGCGCCGCGATGCGGTTCTGACGGCCATGCATACCCGCAGCTGGGTAACCGAACCGCAGCTCCGGCAGGCGCTGACGATGCCGGTGCAGGTGGTCCGCAGCGAGACACGGGAGAACAGGGCGCCTTACTTCATGGATTATCTGGCCCAGCAGCTGGAGACGCTATACTCTCATAAGAATCTGTCGAGTCTCGGCATGTCGATTTACACTACCCTGGACACGCAGGTCCAGGAAGCGGCCGAACAGGCCCTTCTCAGGGGTCTGGCCAGGCTCGAAAAGGCCAATCCTTCCCTGCGGCGCAGCGACCCCCAGCTGCAGCTTCAAGGGGCAGTGGTGGTCATGCAGCCCAAGACCGGCTACCTGCTGGCCCTGGTAGGCGGGCGTGATTACCAGGTCAGTCAGTACAACCGCGCCGTGCAGAGCCGGCGGCAGCCCGGAAGTGCATTTAAGCCTTTTGTCTATCTGGCGGCGCTGGATCAGCTGACCCCGTCATCGCGGTTGTCTAACCTGGAAAAGACATACACGGTGAACGGACAGCCCTGGCAGCCCCAGAATTTTTCCGACGATTTTGAGCTCGAAGTGAGCATGCGAACCGCCCTGAAGCTCTCCCACAATCGGGCGACGGTCGATCTGGCCATGCAAACCGGGCTGGATCGACTGGTGGGGCTCACCGGCGATTTCCAGTTCAGCACACCGTTCAAGGCATACCCCTCGCTGGCCCTTGGGGCCTTTGAAGTAGTTCCCCTCGAGCTGGCGCGGGCTTACTGCGCGCTTGCCGCAGACGGTGTGCTGCCCTACCCGATGTCCCTCAAGGATGTGGCCGATGAGAGCAACCAGGTGCAGCAGCGCACCCACATCAGCTTCGAGCGGGTGATCACACCGGCCGAGGCTTTTATCATATCGGACATGCTGACCAGTGTCGTGACCGAAGGCACTGCCCGTTCCCTGCAGCAGCGGGGCCTGTATCGATCCGTGGCAGGAAAAACCGGTACAACCAACGACTTTCGAGACGGCTGGTTCATCGGGTACACTCCGGAAATCCTGGCCCTGGTGTGGGTCGGTTTCGACAACGGGGACACCATCCAGAACACCGGCGCTTCTGCGGCCCTGCCGATCTGGGCTGAGCTGATGCGGTCGGTACCGCAGTATCTGACCGGCACCGGTTTCCGGCAACCCGCCGGGGTGATCGTCAAGACCGTGTGCAGCGAGTCGGGACTGCTTTCCGACGGCCGGGCCTGCCCTTTTCCGATGGAAGAGTTCTTCCTGCAGCACAACGCACCGACAGTGAGCTGCCCGATTCATCGGTCACAGAATCGGTTAAAGAGAATCATCGATGGAATCAAAGGATTTTTTCACTAATCCCTGTTTGCCGGCACTGCTGCTTGCGCTGTCGGTGCCGGCCTTGATTTTCGGCTGTGCATCCCGGCAGGCGATCCCCCAACCGGGAAAGCCTTCCGAAGAGGCCGTGCAGTCAGCGCCTGACAGTGAAAGCATCGCTCCTCAACAGGCGGCGGCAGAGGAGCTCATTGATCGCGGTCGCCGCCATCTGGCGAACGTGCGCCCGAATGCCGCCATTCGCGACCTGGAGCGAGCCATGAGCCTGAACCCCTCCGACGGCCAAATTTACTACTATCTGGCGGAGGCCTGGTTGATGAAGATCGACGCCCGGCGTGCCGAGACTTACAACCGGATGGCGGAAAACCATTTCAAAAATGACCCGGATTGGCTTGTGCGCATCGCCCGACAGGCAGACCGGATAGCGGAGTTGGAACAATAGCCCGTGTAGCCTATGAGCGAATATGGCCCCTGATATAAACGAGAACCGCTGAGAATCGATACAGATGGCGGACCGTACTTCTTTTCAAAACGCTGCAGATCACCGCTGGGACCTAACGCCCGCCGCTGCCGCCAGCCTGCAGTCGCGCCTGGCGGAACGAATCGAGCGGCGCTCTTTTCATAACGCGAGCCAAAAGATCCGAACCGTGGCCGGTGTGGACTGCGCTTATCGCAACGGCATCGTCAGGGCCGCTGTTGTCGTGCTGCAATACACCGATCTGCACCCCCTTGCCGAAGCGGTCGCCCAAGAACCGGTCAGCTATCCATACCGGTCCGGCCTGCTGGCATTTCGCGAGGGTCCGGCGATATTAAAAGCCATCTCCCGGCTGTCGATGCAGCCGGACCTGCTGATTTTCGACGGGCACGGTATCGCCCATCCCCGTCGGTTCGGCATTGCCTGCCACATCGCCATGCTCACGGGAATCGCCTCCATTGGTTGTGCGAAAACCCGGTTGATCGGAGACTTCGCATCTCCGGCACCGGAGGCCGGCAGTTACAGTCTTGTTGCCGATGGAAAAGAATTAATCGGCGCGGCTGTGCGAACGCGAACCGGCGTTTCGCCGGTGTTCGTATCGATCGGTCACTGCGTCGATCTTCCCGACAGTATTCGTCACGTGCTGCACTGCTGCCGGGGATACCGCCTGCCCGAAACCACCCGGCGGGCGGATCGGTTGGCTGCATTTGGCAATCTGAGCGGATGACCCGCTTCGGATGTTTCCGGTCTGCCGCCGGCATGCTCGAGCGCCGCATCGGAACAGTGCAACAAGCAGCAGCCGAAATGCCGGAAATTGGTGACGGATGATCAAAAAAAAACGGTACGGCAACACCTTGAAAGAGCAGCTGATCGCCGGTGCCAGAGATCGACTGGTCGCCTTTTCCCTGGACCGGGGGCAGGTGCGGGGGAGCATGGTTCATGGCACGCGGCTGGTCAACGAAATGCGCGCCAATCACCAGCTCGACATCCTCCAGACAATGGTGCTGGGCCGGGTTTATCTGGCCGCTGTCCTGATGGCTGCAAACCTGAAGGGCAACGATCGACTGAGCATACAGATCTCCTGCTCGGGTCCCATCGGCGGTGTGACGGCAGAGGCCAACGCTTTCGGCGAGGTGCGCGGTTATATGAAAAACGAATCGCTGCCGGTGGAAAAACCGCTGGAGAGCTTTGATCTCTCCGGGTTCTTCGGAGCCGGTCTGCTATCGGTCATCCGCTATCTGGAGGGTGCCCGGCAACCCTTCACCGGCACGGTTGCCCTGCAATACGGCAATGTGGCCAAAGACCTGGCGAATTATTACCTCACTTCCGAGCAAGTCCCCACGGCGTTTCATTTGAGCATTCATTTCAACAAACAAGGAGACGTGACCGGTGCCGGCGGCCTGTTCCTGCAGACAATGCCCGGTGCCGGAGAAGATCTCGCCAAACGGCTGGAGCAATTGATCTGGAGCCTGCCATCTCCGGGAGAAGCGTTCAGCAAGGGGCGCGATGTGGAACGGTTCCTGAACAGCGAATTCAAGGATTTCACCGTGAAGATCCTCGCCCAGCGGCGTGTGGAGTTCATGTGCCACTGCAATCGCGGAAAGGTGCGCAGCCTGCTGACCATGCTGCCCGTTGAAGAACTCAAGGACATGTTCGACAACGGGCCGTTTCCCATCGAAACCGCCTGTCGCCACTGCAATACGACCTATGAATTCAGCCGCCGGGAGATCGGTGAAATTTACGGAATGCGGTTTCCGAACAACTGATTGGTGGCGGCGTGAAATCAAGAAGAAGAGCCGGTTGAAACGGGCTATCCGTGCCCTTCGAAATGGTTACGGGTTTCACTGCCGTTTCGCACCGCCGGCTTGACAGATGTGTCACGTGGTAGCATCTTGGCGGTATAAAAATAAGGAGCGCTCATTATGCCGTTGATCACCATATCCCATCGACGGGGAAGCAAGGGACAAACGGTTTCCCGGATGGTCGCCGATGAGCTGAACCTGGAACTCTACGACGACCGGCGGCTAAAGGAGAAGGCGCTGGAGTTCGGACTCATCGGCGATGATCTGGGCGGTCTCAATGAAAAGGCGCCCGGATTCTGGGAACAGGCTTTCAGCAGAAAACCGGAGATTTACCGCGATATTTTAGAACGGGTGGTATACCCGGTCGCTTCCGAAGGGCAAGGCGTCATTGTCGGTCACGGCAGCCAGGTGCTTCTCAGAGAATTCAGCTGTGCCTTTCACGTTCGCGTTCATGCCGGTGTAAGATCGCGTATACAACGGTTGCAAGAGCGTCAGGGGCTGACCCAAGAGACTGCTGATCGGCTGGTGCGAAAAATGGACGGCCAGCGCGAAGGCTTTTTCCGGTATGCGTTTCAGGTGGACATGGAATCACCGGATCTATACGATTTGGCGATCAACACGGAAAAGATGCTGCCGGATACCGCAGCCACAGTGATTGCGCAAGCTGCCCGTTCGGAAGAGTTCAGCGCGTGCGGTATCCATGCACGCGACACAATGCAGCGGTTTTCCCTCCAACGCCGGATCCATGCCAGCCATCTGGAAAGCGCCGTCGACGTTTCCACACTCAGTGTTGAGGTGCCCCAAGCCGGGGCAGTCCATGTTGCCGGAATGACGGCCACTCAGGAGGATGCCGATCGACTTCCGGAAGTCGTACAGTCCGTTCCCGGGGTCTCAGCGCTCGTCTGCGATCCGTCTGTCTGGACATACCCATTATAGAAATCATCCCAACGAACCTATCCATGGAAATCAACCAACCGGCGGCTCACCTGGATCAGATGATGCGACAGACCCGCGCCCATCATGTTCAGCTGAGCCTGATGGCGGACAGCAAAGCCAACATGATCCTCACGGTTGCCTCTTTGTTGATCCCGCTATCCATTCAATATCTGAACGATCCGAAGTTTAAAGCGGCGGCCATGATCATGATCTCCTTTTGCGTGCTGACGGTCGTGTTGGCCGCCTATGCTGCCATGCCGAAACTGCGGATGGAAAATAAACGGAAGCTGCCCAAAGAACCGAAAGGTCCCATGCTTAACCCCTTGTTCTTCGGTTCATTTGTTCAGATGGGATATGCGCAATATGAGCAGCAGATGGAAGCACTGATGAACGATCACAATAAGGCCTACCAGGCTCAGGTCCGGGAAGTCTATGTTCTGGGGCAGTACCTGTACCGCAAGAAATACCGTTTTGTGCGGCTGGCCTACCTTGCCTTTATCTGCGGTGCCGTTGCCAGCTCGGTAGTGTATCTGCTGCAGGCGTATTCATAACCCCAGGACGGATATGCGAAACCCTTTACGCGCTCC
>JAHEIV010000460.1 GCA_024639205.1 Deltaproteobacteria bacterium
CCCCTTCATCATCGGGGCTATGGGTGCGTGATATTCGGCCGCTCCCATTGCGTGCCGCAGAACTTTTGCATCCAATCCGAGTATTCGGCCGGCGGCCGCTGCGCCGGCAACTGCACCCCAGCTTCCCGATGCATGGTAAGTTTTAAAACCGGCGTGGCGGATGCGCCCTGCCCGGATTCCCAGCTCGTAGCCGATGATCAGCGCGGATAAAAATTCGGCCCCGGTGCAACCAGGGGTGAGCTCGGCAGCCGTCAGGATGACCGGCAGCACACAGGCGCCCGGATGCCCTTTGACCATTCGATAGCCGTCGTCGATATCTAAGGCGTTGGCCGCAAAACCGTTGGCCAGCACCGCCCCGCTGGCCGAGACTTTGGATCCCCGAACGACAATGGTGGCCTCGGATCCGTGGTACTGGCTTTCGGCAATTTTCGCCACGATGCTACTCGCAGGGGTTTGTGCCCCTGCAATCAGCGCTCCCAGGGCATCGAGCAGACAACGCTTTGACTGGTGCCGCAGGTCAGGCGGCAGATCTTCCCAGTTCAGCGTCTGGATGAATCGTATGGCATGGTCGGTGTAGTTCATCCCTGTTGCTGTTCTTTCCCGCTGCCTGCCCGGGCAAACCGCCCGTCATGGCGTGGCAGCCCGTCGCTGATGGTATAGTAATCGGTCTTCTGGGAAATCCAGACATGACGCTGCGTGTCGAGCCCGGTGGGCGGATCGACGGACCCGGCGGCAATGGAAATGATCTGCAGCCCCCGGGGATCCCAGAACAGGCTCGATCCGCACTGCTTGCAAAATCCGCGGTAGACATTCGGCGTTTCGTCCTGCACGGAGCGGTACCACTTGAGTCCCGAGGCCTCGACCACGACCAGGTTCTCCCGGCGGGTGGCCGTATAAGCACCCACATGGCCGTGAAAGCGACGGCACTTGCTGCAGTGGCAGTTGACGACGGGCATCAACTCGCCGACGACTTCGAATCGGACTTTGCCGCAAAGACACCCGCCTGTCGCGCGAACATCAGGACGTTCCATTGAATTTGCTCCCTTCAGGAAGCCGGGCCTGCCGATAAAGGCTCCGGCGGTATGTCAGGTGGGTACCGTAAATTTTATCATGTGTAGTTTTTCTTATCACTCGTTTTCCTTGGCCCTCGAGAGCGCCGTTTGTCCCCGATAGGTTACGATTTGACATATTGGATATCATAACAGGGTCTTACAGCGATGTATAGCATTCTTCGTTTATCCTTCGTTTTGCAGCCACACATGCTGTACGGCCAAAAATAGACAACGACCTTCATCCGGTGCACAGCGGTTATTGGATAAAACGCCGGAGCTTTTGTTGTCGGCTGTCGATGATGATGATTTTCGGAACGCCACTTTGAGGAGAATCTCTACCGTCAGCGATACAGTAGAATCAGTATTTCTGCAGCCGACGGTCCTTCGCAGGAGTAGCCGGGGAGAAAAAAGGGATTAATCCACAAATACCTTGCCGATGTTGGCCGTTGTCAGGGAGTCTTCCATGTACATACCCAGGCCCACCCGCTGAATGGAAGCCATGCCGCGCTCGTCATAGACGGGCATCTCGAAATCCGGCGCTTCCTCGGCCGTGACTTCTTCTGCGATTTGAATCGCCTGTTCCAGCTTGGCAAACGAGAAGTCGACCAAATGCCTCAGAAAACCGAAGGCGTGGCGGATCATGTGAAACCCGTATTTTTTGCAGAAAGCCTGCCCGATGCGGGCGTCTTCCAGGGCGCGCTCTGTCAGATGTTCTTCGTTGGTGGTGCAGGCGCTCTGGAAAGTCGGAAGATCGAGCATCATGTTCAAATGGGCCATGAGCAGATTCAGAATGGAATTGCTCCGCAAACCGTAGTTCGGATTGTATTCAAACCGCGGGTCGGCAATCGTCGGATAACCGGCGTGGATGCAGGTGTGTCCCGGCCGAAGCAATTGGCTCGCACAGATGCCGAACAGAACCTCGGCGTGGGTCATAGCCAAAACGCCGCTGTAGCAATACGGAGCGCTGATGCCGGCCAAGGGCATGGCGGATATGAAAACCGGAAGACCGGCCCGGACGACTTTTACAAAGAATTCGGAGAAGTTTTCGTTTACCTGCAGACACGGTCGGGTGAGACAAAATACGATCATCTCCTTGCCCCGTCGGGCATAAATCTCCGTGGCCCTTTGCAGCGATCGATCGGAGGTCACCGCGTAGTAGAGGGGTTTGGAGCAATGCTCGATCATGGTGTTCATTTGCTCCACTTCGTCTTTTAACTTGATCCCGCGTCCCATGCCGGCCACAACCGGGCTGGCTTCGGCCACCTGTGCAATGCGGATCAGGTGATCGACTGTCGGTATGACACCGCCCTGGCCGGCAGCATCGTCATAGACATACGGGGCCGTGCCGCCGATAAAAAAGCTGTTGCGGGGTACAAAAAATTCGGCAACCCCGGGGACCTTGGCCAGGCATTCGGACACCAGGTCCGCCGTGATGTAGACCCGGTCTTCGTAGACGATGGCCTTGCCGTCGGCTTCATGCGCCTGGAAAGCGGCCAGCATGTCCGGCTGGGTGCAACCCACACCCATGTTTTCCAGCATCCAGAGGCTGTCTTCATGGACCTGCAAGAGCATGTCCACCGTTTGCGGTCCCAGCAGTGACTTTGACGTTTCCATCTGATCGGTGTTCATCTCTATCCCCCATTCATATAATCAAAAAAGGGCAAACCTTTTGCTATATTTTTCAGGTCTGTATCGAATCCAGCCACGACGTGAAGCGATCTTCTCCCGCCGGGCAAAGTCCGTCAGGCTCGCCGGCGGTTAAAATGGCGCGGACCATGTCCCGGGCGTAACCCCGGGCACAGGTGAGAAGCAGAACCCCGGAGCCGTCCTTCTCCCTTGCCAGGGTCACGATCTGACAGGCAACGTGGGAAAACGGACCCTGGAATAAAAATGGCGG
>JAHEIV010000461.1 GCA_024639205.1 Deltaproteobacteria bacterium
GCCTTGATCTCCTCACCGCTGTCGATCTCTTCGATTTCGGTGCCCGCCATATGCAGGGCAGTCGCCGGAACCAGGACCACCGGGTTGGCCGCATCGATAATGGTCAGCGTTACCACCCCCACACCGGGCACCTCGAGGTCATCGCGCAGATTGCCGGTGGGAAAGAGTTTGCCGGTGAGAGAGCCGCCCGGATCGGCGAAGCGCAGCGTGATCTTGGCTCCGGTGCCGGGCACCCCGGCGATCTCATAGCCGCCGTCTTCGTCGAATCGCCCGTTTTTGACCGGCACTTCTGCGATGATCAGCTTGTCGGTGTTTTTCTGGTGGATCTTTACCCGGGTCACCGGCTCCACTGCCGGCACCAGGCCCTCATCGACGGCAAACGGTCCGACGGCCGATGAGATGTTGCCGCAGTTGCCTTTGAAATCGATGAGCGGCCGGTCGATGGAGACTTGCCCGAAGTTGTAGACCACATCGTATTCCGGGGACGCTGATTGGCTGATGATGGCCACCTTGCTGGTGGTGGACACCGCTCCTCCCACACCGTCGATCTGCCGGCGATTCGGGTCGGGGCTGCCGTAGGCTGCCAGCAAGACGGCGTCTCGAACGCGGGGGTCGGCGGGCAGGTGGTCGGCGTGAAAGAATAAGCCCTTGCTGGTGCCGCCGCGCATCAATACAGCCGGTATTTGTTTTTGCATGGTACGACGCTCCTTTGATGATTTGAACCCTGGATGTTGTACGCGTCGGAGGCATTTATGAGCAAGGCGGTGAAGGGCGCAGTCATAGTTAGACTATTGCAAGCCCTTCATAACGAAGCTCATGGATACCTCCGGCTCGCCCCAGAGGGGTGGAAATAGATGAGATAAAAATGATTTTCATCCTTATTGCCAGGCCATAGTAACCTGCACTTTTGAATTGCTCAAGCAATTGTCGTTACTCAATATGCTAAAGCCTCATCTATTTTCATACAACATTCAAGGAAATACCTGTTGACATGACACCTGGATTTGTTCCAATTTTTCATATTATTGTCAATTGAATAACGATTTTTCTCCGGTGTTACATAGGGAAGCCTTCACCGCATGAACGAGCAACGCGCGATGGAAACCGAAGTGCTGATCATCGGCGGCGGCAACGCCGCTCTTTGCGCTGCAATGACCGCACGCGAAGCCGGTGCCGACGTACTGCTGCTCGAATGCGCTCCCCGGCAGTTTCGGGGCGGTAACAGCCGCCACACCCGCAACCTTCGATACCTGCACCGCAGCGGCAATGCCTTTCTGACCGGACCGTATCTGGAAGAAGAGTTCTTCAACGATCTGCTGCGGGTAACCGGAGGCCGCACGAACGAACAGCTGGCACGTCTCACCATTCGGGAATCCGCCGAGATCGGCGACTGGATGCAATCCCACGGCTGCCGGTTTCAACCCCCTTTGAGCGGCACGCTTCATCTGGCCAGAACCAACGCCCACTTTCTGGGAGGCGGCAAGGCGCTGATGAATGCCTACTACGCCACGGCCGAAAAGATGGGTGTCGACATTCGATACGAATCCGAAGTCAGTGATCTGAAGATTCACGACGGCCGATTCGTGAGCGCTGCGGTTCTATCCGGCGGTTCAACCGTCACGGTGAAAGCCCGGGCCGTGGTGGCCGCCTCCGGCGGGTTCCAGGCGAATATCGAATGGCTCAAGGAATACTGGGGAGAGATTGCCGACAATTTTATCATTCGAGGCACCCCTTATGACAAAGGCCGGATGCTGCGGGTGCTGCTGGACAGCGGCGCAAGGGCAGTGGGCGACCCGCGCCAGTGTCACGCCGTGGCCATCGATGCCCGGGCACCCAGGTTCGATGGCGGGATTGTCACCCGGCTCGACTGTGTACCCTTCGGCATCGTGGTCAACAACCAGGCCCGGCGGTTTTACGACGAGGGCGAAGATTTCTGGCCAAAGCGCTATGCGATCTGGGGCCGGCTGGTCGCCGGACAGCCCGACCAGACCGCCTTTGCCATCGTCGATGCCAAAAGCATCGCGCTTTTCATGCCGTCGGTTTTTCCGGCCATCGAAGCCGGCACGATTCCGGACCTGGCCGGCGAGTTGAAGCTCGATCCCGCAGTTTTACAGCAGACGGTGACCGCATTTAACCGGGCCACCCGACCCGGTGATTTTGACCCGGCGAAGCTGGACGACTGCCGAACGGCGGGGCTCGACCCGCCGAAAAGCCACTGGGCCAGACCGCTGGACATGCCGCCGTATTACGGATACCCGCTGCGGCCCGGGATTACATTCACCTATCTGGGGGTGACCGTAAACGAGCGGGCGCAGGTGATGCTGCAGGACGATCGCCCGTCACCGAATATCTTTGCAGCCGGGGAGATCATGGCCGGCAACATTTTGGGAAGAGGGTACATGGCCGGATTCGGTCTGACCATCGGAACGGTGTTTGGCCGGATCGCCGGAAGGGAGGCGGCACGCCATGCCCGCCAGTGAAATGCTCAAGGAAGCCCAAAGGGTGATGACGATCTGCAACGCCTGCCGTTACTGCGAAGGGTATTGCGCGGTCTATCCGGCCATGGAGCTGCGCAGGGCCTTTACCGGCAAGGATCTCAAGTATTTGTCCAATCTTTGCCACAACTGCCGGGCCTGTTATTATGCCTGCCAGTACGCCCCGCCCCACGAGTTCGATGTCAATGTGCCCCGGGTGTTTGCCGAGCTGCGGCTCGAATGCTACCGTGAGTTCGCCCGGCCCGGATGGTTGGCCGGCATGTTTCGACGAAACGCCCTGGCAGTCGCCATCCTCACGGTCACATCTTTGTTGGTGGTGTTGCTGCTGCTTGCCGGTTTCCAGCAGCCGTCTGTCATCTTTGGCACTCACACCGGAGAAAATGCTTTTTACCGGGTGGTTCCGTACCCGCTTATTATTGTGTCTTTTTCGGCGCTGGTCATCTGTATTGCAG
>JAHEIV010000462.1 GCA_024639205.1 Deltaproteobacteria bacterium
TTTTATGGCCCCGGACCTCTTGCGCGGCGTGTCCAACAGGATGCCGTCGACTGTCATTTCCTCGATGAGGATCTTGCGGCGCAGCAACATGGCCGCATCGAGGGTCATGGCAATCCGACTCGCCTCCACGGCGTTGCGCATCGGTTGATGCGGATTGGTCACCTGCAAACCGTTCAGGGTGAGACCGGCCGGAAACAGGGACAGATCGGCCTTTCGTATGTCGACCCTGGCACCTACCGCTCGGGATCCGGCAGACTCCAGGGCACTTTTTACAATCCGATCGGCCAGCAGCAGCCACCCGGCGGCAAGCACAAGCACCAGCACGGCAAATACGCCAACCCCCCACCAGCGGAACCATTTTTTCATGAGCCGCCTCCCCAACTTCCCAGCCGTTCATAGACACTGAAGATCTTGGTAGCTTTGACGGCCGTCATCAATCGTGTATTTCGAATCCAACCAAGCAGGTGATCGCGGTATTTGACGATCAGCATATTGGATAGAAAGTAAAGCGGCACGAAACTGATGATGGCAAAAAACAGGCTGCCAGCCACCACCGAGTTGTTAAACCGGGTAAACCGCAAGACCGGGATGTTGTAAAAAAAGGTCCAGAGGCTTTCGAGAGCGCCCGCAGTCAGCAGCCCCATGCCGATGCGATGAAACAGGGGATCGAGAATGTAGGCGACGGCCGAGAAGAAAAGCCACCCGAGAATAAAAGCCGACAAATTTACCCGCAGCAGCAGAACTGCCAGCAGCACTGCCAGGTTGTGCGGCGATGTGGCGGGTGTCAGCCCGGCTACCATGGAAAAGCAGAATGCCAGGCTGATCTGTCCCGGATCGGATTCCGAATTCAGGATTTTGATGAGGCGGGCGATCTGTTCAATCACGTTCGGACTCCCTGAAGAGGCTTGAATTGAAAGGTTCAACGCACCTGCAAATGACACACAAATGTATGCATCATTTACTAGTAGTCAAACGCTCACGGAAAAGGGCTTGCTGCAACCAGGCCGGGGAAACAGAGGGATGGTTGACCATTCGCATGCAACCGCGGCCGGCGGTGCCGACTCGATCTGTCGCAACCATTTCCGGTCGGGCTTTCACGTCGGGGAGAAAACAGTGTTATTTGTGCGGCCTTACGGTCGATTCACTTTGCGGCCTTCGGGTTCGTCACCCCTTGCGGCTGATTGCTGTAAGATACGGTAAATTCAAGCTCTCCTGTCTGTTGACTTTCGAGCACTTCGTTGAGAAACAGGTCCCTCTCCTGGCCGGTCATCACCGCAAAGCCATAATGGCGGTTGGTGTGTTTAAAATGATGTCCCGACATCCTTTTGTCTTCCACAAACGCCAGGTGGGCGGCCAGCCGTTCCCGGATCCTTCGGTTAGCCGCTTCGACGACGGACTCCAAACGGGCGATGACGGCCTCACTGAAATCGGGTTCCAGTTCAAAGCTCACCGTATTTCGACCGGCTGCCGCTGCCGCCGCCATGGTGGTGCCGGTCCCCAAGAACGGATCGAGTACGGTATCGCTTTTTACGCTGAACATATTGATCAACCGGTAGGGAACTTCAAATGGAAACGCTGCACTGCGCTTGCGCACGCGGCCCTCGGCCAGGTTCTGTCCGGTACCTTTTACATCCCACCACACATCCGAGAACCATAGGTTTCGTTCCTCCCAGAAATAGGCACTCCGGCGGCGTCTCTTTTTTTCCTCACCGTCTTCAAATTTCCGGTTGGGCCCCTTGCGCGCCACCAGTATACACTCGTGTTCGAGTGTCACGTAAGCGGCCGGTGGCAGCATGCCCGATCCCATAAACTTGTTGGGCGCGTTGGTTTGCTTGCGCCACACAATCATCGGCAGCGGCGAAAAACCAATGTCTGTAAGAAGAGCCAGAACCCTGGCATGATTGGGGTAAAGTTTGAACTCGCTGCCGACTGTGCGAACGGCATCACCAATGTTGATGCAGACGATGCCGCCCGGTTTTAACATTCGAAATGCCTCCCGCCACACCGGGGCCAGCTCGGCATGCATGAGCTCGAAGACCTGCCATCCGCTGCCGCTTGCGAGGGCATCTTTGATGGCGGGGTTGAGCCGCACGAACAGATCGTCCCACATCTGAATCATGGGATACGGCGGTGAGGTAACCACCAGTTCGACACTTTCGTCGGGAACCGAACGCATGTCAGTGGCGTCATCAAAGGTTACGCGATGGAGGGTTTTCATTCAGCCTTCCGTGCTGTGTCGCCGCATCCCACCGGTTGCGGGAATCGGTTTCTACCCATCGAGAAATGGATTTACTGCGCAACACAGTGTGTATCGGTTTCCTTTTAGAGAGTCAAATCGCCCCCAATCGAAAACAAATATCGAATGATCCTGTAGACTTGTATTTGAAAATAGTTTAGAATAAACGAATTCCGGCAATTGCAGATTCCTTGCAACACCGGCTCGAACCAATCACCAGATCACCAACGCTCGAGGGACAGGCAATGAACGAAAAAGCACTGATCGAGCCGCACGGCGGAGAATTGATCAACCTGCTGGTGGATGACCAGCGCGCCACCCTGCTGAAAACCATCGCCCTTGATCTGCCCGATGTGACCCTCAATGAGCGACAGTTATGTAATTTCGAACTGTTGTCATCCGGGGCGTTTTCGCCCCTGCCCGGTTTCATGAATCGACCCGACTACGAATCGGTGCTCGATCGGATGCGACTGCAAACCGGTGCGCTGTGGCCGCTGCCGATTACCCTCGACATCCCGGAACTAAAAGCCCGAAGCATGGAAGTGGGACAATCGGTCGCGGTCAGAGACCCGGAAGGATTTTTGCTGGGGGTGCTGCACGTCGAAGACATGTGGCCGATCGACAAAGACAAGGAAGCCGCTCAGGTTTACGGCACGAACGACACCAGTCACCCGGGCGTCCGGCAGCTTGTCCACGAAATCGAAGACACC
>JAHEIV010000056.1 GCA_024639205.1 Deltaproteobacteria bacterium
ACCAGGGTAGATTTCTTTGATGTGACGGCTGAGGCCGAAAGCATCCATATCGTCCAGCCGCGGCATCGTTATCACCAGGTCGAAATTCCTGCGGGACAATGCGTTGATGGCCTCCTGGGCGGTGGATACCCAGGTAAGGTGCGGGGGACGGGACAGATTCAACCCCCGGTATTCGTGAATAATGCGTTCGGCCAGTCGCCCTTCCTCTTCCATGATAAACGCATCGTAAGGCGTGGAAACCAGAAGGATTTCGTTAACCTTCTTGGTCATCAGCTCATGAAAGACCTTAAAGGAAAGGTCAAACTCATCGACCGTTGTTTGTGTGATCTGTTCGATCTGCATAAGGCTTTGGGTGCGTTGAAATCAAACGTACTGTAAAAAAAATATACTGCAATTGCGGATTCAGTGCAACCAAAGCGGTCTTTGCGCTTGCTTGCAGCTGCAACAGAAGCGCCTCGTGCGGCGCCGCTGCTGCAAGGCGGGGCAAGGATAGGAAACCGTACGCGCAGATCAGCCGGCCGGCAGCGGCTCCCCGTGCGCTTTACCCTGCCAGGAGTCTCTTTTTTCAAGGGTTGCCTGTATGCGACTCAGGGTATCGTTTTTCCGCACGGCCCACTTCGGGGCCACCAGCTCCTGCGGGTGCGGGTCGCCGGTGAGACGCTGGATCACGATTCGCTGGGGAAGCCGCTCCAGAAAATCACACGCCAGGTCCACGTACTCCTGCTGCCGCAGGCATCGATACGACCCGCTGCGGTATAAGTCTTCCATCGGGGTGTCTTTGATTACATACAGCAGGTGGAGTTTGATACCGTCGACATCCAGATCGGCAAGCAGATCGGCGGTTGCGAGCATTTGGGTTCGGCCTTCATTGGGAAGACCGAGGATAACGTGTGAGCAGATCTTCAAGCCCCGTTTGCGCGTCATTTCCACCGCTTTGCAGAAAGTTTGCCGGTCGTGTCCCCGGTTGATGAGTTTGAGCGTCTCGTTGTGCGCCGATTGAAGCCCGTACTCCATCCAGATGAGATAACTTGTCGTGTAGGATTGCAGAAGATCGAGCACCGCAGGGCTGACGCAGTCCGGGCGGGTTCCGATGGAAAGCCCGACGACATCGTCTACCGCAAGGGCTTCTTCGTAAAGCGCCTGCAAGTGGGGCAGGGCGGCATAGGTGTTGGAGAAGGACTGAAAATAGGCGATGAATTTGCGTGCGTTGTAGCGTTTGGCCAGCGCCTGCTTGCCCTGCTGCAGTTGCGCCGTGACGGAAAGTCCCCGGGCCCAGGCACCGGTTCCGGAGCCCCGGGTGTTGCAGTAAATGCAGCCGCCGGCAGCGATGGTGCCGTCTCGGTTGGGACAGGTCAAGCCGGCATCGACGGTTATCTTTTGCACCCGGCATCCGTAAAGGCCTCGCAGGTAAGCGTTCAGATCGTTGTAGCGTTTGGGCATCGGGCAAACCATCCGCGCATTTCATGAAACTGTTCAGGCCAGGCAAACGAAAAAAATGAAATCAGCGGGTGCAGGCGGTTTACATTTGGATCCTGCCCACAGCGCATTGAAAAATCCGCAGTTTCATGCCATAAAGCCGGCATGAGTCGAGTCCCACAGTTACCACCAAAACCGACCGGTTTCAACCGCTGCAGCGCCCCGCAATTGCCTGGATCCGATTTTGCGGCAATATGCGGGTTCGACCGGCCACTGCCTGACCCACTGCTGAAAGGGGTCCGCTCGTGACCGATTACCCGCAGCAATTCGACGTGGTGGTGGTCGGTGCCGGACACGCCGGGTGCGAAGCGGCACTTGCCGCCGCACGAATGGGCTGCAGCGTCCTGCTGCTGGCCATCGATCTGGACAAGGTGGCCGCCATGCCCTGCAGCCCCTCCATCGGGGGGATGGCCAAAGGGCAGTTGGTCAAGGAAGTCGATGCCCTGGGGGGTGAAATGGCGAGAATAACGGATCAAACCGCCATCCAGTTCAAAACCCTCAACACAAAAAAGGGACCGGCGGTGCACTCGTCCCGCACGCAAAACGACAAGCAGCGCTACCACATCGCGATGAAAAGCGTAATCGAACATCAGCCCAACATCGAGCTGCGGCAGGCGATGATCGAACGGCTGATCATCGAGGACAACCAGGTGGTCGGGCTCCAGGACGCCACCGGTTACCCGTACCCGGCCGGTGCCGTGGTGTTGGCCACCGGCACGTTTCTCAGCGGTCTGGTCCACATTGGATTCAGCTCTATCCGGGCCGGCCGGGCCGGTGAGTTTGCCGCATACGGCCTTGCCGCCCACCTAAAGGAGCTGGGCTTTGAGCTCGGTCGAATGAAAACCGGCACCCCGCCGCGGTTGCGAAAATCGAGCATCGATTTTTCGAAATTCGCCCGTCTGGAAAGTCAGGAAAACCCGACCCCCTTTTCCTATTTCACCGAAAGTATCA
The DNA here is from genome assembly GCA_024639205.1 of Deltaproteobacteria bacterium. Taxonomy (GTDB): domain Bacteria; phylum Desulfobacterota; class Desulfobacteria; order Desulfobacterales; family SG8-13; genus SG8-13. The sequence goes on from JAHEIV010000056.1 coordinate 2,428, forward strand.
ACATGCCCCAGATGCCCAGCTACATGGGGTATACCAACGCCGCCACCCACCGAATCGTCAAAGATAACCTGGAGCGTTCCGCTCTTTACGGCGGCATCATCAAAGGGGTATCCGCGCGCTATTGCCCGTCTTTCGAAGACAAAATCGTCCGTTTCCCCGACCGCGATCGACATCACGTGATACTGGAACCCGAAGGGGTCGACACGGAGGAAATATATGCCAGTGGCCTCGGAAACAGCCTGCCGCTGGAGATTCAGATCCGCTTGATTCAGTCGGTGGATGGCCTGCAAGAAGCCCAGATGATGCGGCCCGCCTACGCCGTGGAGTACGATTACGTAAATCCGATTCAGCTGAAACCAACACTGGAAACCAAACGAATTGCAGGGCTGTTTCTGGCCGGCCAGATCAACGGCACATCCGGCTACGAGGAGGCCGCCGCCCAGGGGATCTGGGCCGGAATCAATGCCGCGTGCCAGATCCAGGCAAGAGAGCCGTTTGTTCTGGATCGCTCCCAGGCCTACATGGCGGTAATGATCGATGATTTGGTCACCAGGGGAACCCGGGAGCCCTACCGTATGTTCACTTCCCGGGCGGAATACCGCTTGATGCTGCGGGAAGACAACGCTGACCTGCGCCTGATGGAACTCGGCCACAGCCTCGGTCTGATCGACGCCGATACGGTCCGCGACATCCGGCAGCGCAAGGCGCAGATCGATGCGGAAATAGAGCGGGTCAAGCGAACCGTGATCAAGCCGACGAAAGCAACCAACGCTTACCTGGACGGCAGGGGGACCAATCCGCTGAAAAACGGCACCCATCTGGACCGGCTGCTCAAGCGCGCTGAGCTCGATTACGAGGCGGTGGAGGTGTTGGCCCCGGCTTCTGCGGGCATCGACTCTCGATCGAAGCAGCAAGTAGAAATCGAAATCAAGTATGAAGGCTATATCGATCGCCAGAGGCGGGAAATCGAAAAATTCAAGGAGCTGGAGAAGATCCGGATTCCGGACGGTTTTGACTTTACCGGCGTTCACGGCCTGTCCAATGAGCTCAAGGAAAAGCTTGCCGACGTTCGGCCGATTTCTCTGGGTCAGGCTTCGCGGGTGGACGGCATGACCCCGGCGGCGATTTCGGTCCTGATGGTTTCCCTGCGCGCCGGGCGGCGCTTGACACAAAACCGCTAACATCTTATCTTTAAGCGGCCGGATTTAAGTGTTTTCAATCAGTTACGAAAGACAACCGATACAGGCAGGATCGCCGACCGGAACAGCTGCCGAAGCGATACTGCCGGTGTTTTACAAGGATTCTTAAATGTCCGAAGATTACTACCAGATGCTCGGTGTGGGCAAAAGCGCCTCTGCGGAGGAGATCAAAAAAGCCTATCGAAAGCTGGCGATGAAGTATCACCCCGATCATACAAAAGGGGACAAGTCCTCCGAAGAGAAGTTCAAGAAGATCAGCGAGGCCTATGCTGTTTTAAGCGATAAAGATAAGCGCAAGCAGTACGACACGTTCGGATCGGAAGGTTTCAGCCAACGATTCTCGCAGGAAGAAATTTTCCGTGGATTCGACTTCAACGACATCTTGCGGGAATTCGGATTCGGAGGGTCCGGCAACTTTTCCGGCAGGGGCGGTCAGGGGATGCGGTTTTCTTTCGGATCCGGCTCTCCTTTCGGCGGCGGTTCGCCATTCGGCGCTTATGGCACCCAGCAGCAGGTGAAGGGCTCGGATTTGGTTTACGAGCTTCCCCTGACCCTGCGGGAGGTCATTACCGGCACCAGCAAAACCATAAGCTTCGAGCACAAAGGACGCTCGGAGCGCATCACCGTCAAAATACCCAAAGGAATGGTCACCGGCAAGAAAATTCGGCTGGCCGGAAAGGGGGAGCAAAGCCCTTACGGCGGCAGTCCGGGTGATCTGTTCATTCAATCCAAGATGCTGGGCGATCCCGTGTTCAGCATGGAGGGCAACGATCTGGTCATGGAGAAACAGATCCGGCTCAGCGAAGCCTTGCTCGGCACCAGCCTGTCGGTGCCGACTCCGGAGGGCAGGGAATTGAGTCTGAAGGTTCCGGCCGGGACCCGGCATGGCACAAAGATGCGCCTGACCGGCTACGGAATTCCAGCAATGAAAGGCAGCAAACGGGGCAACCTCTACGTGCGGATTCACATCACCATTCCCAAAAAACTCACCGCTGATCAGAAGAAAATCATCGAAAAGCTGGCCGCTGCAGGCCTGTAATTGGTTATATTTATTGACAACACCCACCATTTTGTGTAATTATTACTAAGTATTATAGTTTGTTGGCCCGCCAGCCGACATCCAAACAACCATCAGTGGCATTGATCACATATGTCTGATCTGATACTTGTTCTGTCGAAAGAAGAGATCGAAGCGGCGGTCGCCAACCTGGCAAAGAAGATATCAGCCGACTACAGAGACAGGGAACTTGTTCTCGTCGGGGTGTTGAAAGGGGCCTTTGTCTTTCTTGCCGATCTGTTTCGGCAGCTGACAATTGAAGTAAAAGTCGACTTCGTTCGTCTGGCCAGTTACGGAATCAACCATTCCAGTTCCGGAGAGGTTCACCTGACCAAAGAGCTGGAGATCGATATCAAAAACAAAGATGTGCTGATCGTCGAAGATATCATCGATACCGGCCTTTCTCTGACCTTCCTTGTCGACTACCTCAATTCATTCAAGCCGCGAACGGTTCGAATCTGCACGATGATCGACAAGCGGGAAAGACGCGAAACCGACATCCGGATTGACTACGCCGCTCACGCAGTCGATAAGGGGTTTCTGGTAGGCTACGGGCTTGACCATGCCGAGATCTATCGAAACTTGCCGGCAGTGTACGATCTGAAATTATAAACAGCGGGGTTTATCATGATCTTAACCTGTACAGAATGTGACACCAGCTTTAATTTCGACGAACGCCTGGTCAAAGCCTCGGGCTCGAAGGTGCGGTGTTCCAAGTGTCACAGTGTATTTACCGCCTTTCCCCAGTCTGAATCTGAAGCAGCCTCGGCAGGCGATGCCGGATCGGCTGCGGCTGCAACGGCAGCTGCCGCCGGACTCGATGACCTGGACCTGGACGAGATCGAAAAGTCTCTGGATCTGGGTATCGACACCGCCGGCCAACAGCCTGGCGGCGCCGGGTCGGACAGTGACGAGATCGATTTTGACCTGGGCCTGGAAGGCGATGTCGCCGAATCGCCGGCAGCCGGCGACACCCAGTTCCAGGAAACCCAGGAATTGGATCTTTCCGATTTTGATTTGGACGAAGCCACCGATTCTACCGAAACGCCGGCTGGAGCGGATGATGACCTTTCATTTGACCTGGATCTGGATGAAGACGATTCCACCGCTGCAATCGAAGAGGATCTCGCCCCGTCCGATACGCTGACCGAGGAGGTGCCCGATCTCGATTTCGATCTGGGTCTTGACCTGGAAGCCGCCGATGAATCCGACAGCGCCGCCGCACCTGCTGGCGAAGACCTCGATTTTTCACTCGACCTGGATATGGATGAAGAGCCGGCCGCCGCCGCTGCTGCACCATCGGACGCAGAGTTGATGGATGAAACCCGAGCCATGGAGCCAGGAGAACTTGACGATCTTCTCACTGGGGACGAGGCGGCGGCAGATGAGTCGGAACTGATCGAGGAAACCGAAGCCCTCGACCTGGACCTGGACTTGGATCTGGAAGCCGACGCGCAGATGGAAGCGGAAGGGGAGGAATCCACAGAAGAGCTCGATTTCGATTTGGGACTGGATGACGAAGCCGATCCGGCAGCCGGCGGGGAAGCTGCGCCTGTTCTGGAAGAGACCGAAGAGCTGGATCTGGCAGATCTGGAAGGGATGATCGAAGCCGATGATGACGCAGCGGGCTCCGACGTACCGATGGAGGAGACCGAGGAACTCGACCTGAGCGGTCTGGAGGACGCTCTCGAGCTGGAGGAGCCATCCGGGAGTTCGGTTGAAGAATCCACCGAGGAGCTCGATCTGGATCTCGATTTCGATTCAGACGGTGCCGAGCCGGACGTGGCCGATGATCTCGAGGAGGATGACGAGGGCGACTTCGCCCTTACCGACCTGGACGACATGCTGGAGATGGACGATGAAGGCGAAGACGAACCGGCAGATTCCGCCGCGGGAGACGACTTCGATCTGGAACTGGATGTCGACGGGGAAGCCGATGATGCCGATATGGAATATGGTTTTGATGTCGAAGAGGACGAGGCCACTTCCGCCGGTGCGGCCGAGGCGCAACAGCAGGGCGAGGAAATGGCCGACTCGTTTGATATGGGCACCATTGCTGGATTAGATGAGACTGTCGACGAAGACACCTACCTCGATGATGACGAAATGGATTACGCTGCCGCAAAGCCGCCCAAAAAAGGCGGCAGGGGGATCAGCCGGCCGATCAAGGTTCTGCTGGTCCTGTTTTTGCTGCTCGGCGGCGGTTACGGGGTGGTGACGCTGCTCAACTTTTTTGGCATTGAAGTGCCCTACCTGGATGCGGTCAAACAAATTGAAATACCGTATGTCAGCGATCTGCTCGGCCCCAAGGATGCCGGGAATCTGAATATGGCCATCCTGGAGAATCGGTTGAGGGGAAAATTCGTGGAGAATTCCAAGCTGGGCACTTTATATGTGGTCCGGGGCAGGGTGAAAAACAACTACAAACATCCTCGCAGCTACATCAATCTGACCGGAAAGCTCTACACCAAAGGCGGCAAACTGAATCAGACCAAAACCGTTTACGCCGGCAACATGTTTTCCGATAAAAGACTGGCCATCGTGAATCAGGCCCAGCTCACCAGGCGGCAGAACAACCGCAATGGCAGCAAGCGCTCCAACCTAAACGTTCCCAGGGGGAAGGTGCTGCCCTTTATGATCGTTTTTTGGGACCTGCCGCCGAATCCGGACGAATACAGTGTCGAAGTGGCCGGATCGGTAAAGGCCAAATAGTCGTTTTCGGCTTGACGAAGCCCGGAAGAGCTGATAGAGAAAAAATCGCCGGACCCGACAACCGGCCTGCGTTGCGGGCCGGTTGTTTGGCTTCGTCAGATGCCGTTATAAACCTGCCTGTGGCGATGTAGCTCAGTCGGTTAGAGCATGCGGCTCATATCCGCAGCGTCCGGGGTTCGAATCCCTGCATCGCCACCACTTCCCTTCCCGGCGATCTTGATCCACCAGATCCTTTATCCCAACACGTTTTGATCAGTTCGCTCTTTTGCCAAAAGCCGGAAGACAAAACCCGAATAAGCTATCTTGTGCATACGCGGTTCCGGTCTTGGCCGCAGAAACATCTTCAAAGATGCTCGTTAGCCTACCTATCATCATCGGAATATTGACCGTCTGTGGCCTCCCACCGGTGCGGTTGAGCAAGCGATACACCAAGGTTCACTGGTGGGACTATACACTTCCGGCCATCGGTTTGCCGACCTGGATATTTTTAACATTGCTGGGGGTGGGTGACTCTGCGAGTCTGTCAAACCGGGTGATCGAGGTGCTAATCGTGATAGAAAATAAAGGGGCTTTTGGACAAAATAGTGGTATAATTAGCCTGAATACAAAGGAAAAAGGTTACCATTGGCAGAATGACTCCTTTACGTCCGTGCGCAGGATTTCAATTATCAGACCGTAATCTGTCCGGTACATAGAGGGCAAGAATGACCGAAAAATCATCCCCCAACCGTCTCATCTCCAGGCCGGTCATAATTGCCGCGCTGGCATTTGGCGTGGCGGGCTGGCTGACGTTAAAGGCCGGAATATTTATTCCCGTTATCGGTACGGAGGTCTATGCGGACCTGCATGAACTGTTTATAACCCTGGGTGCGGCACTGAGCGGGCCGATTGGAGGCGCAGCAACCGCCTTGATAGCTGACAGCGCCAGACCGCCATCAGACTTCAAGGCCGTTGCTATTATCGCACACACATTGGGCGGGCTGTGGATGGGGTTTGCCTATAAAACCCTGGTGTACCGTCGACTGAAAATTCCCCTGCTGCTGGCCGGCTGGGCCGGGCTGGTGCTTGTTTATTATTACCTGATTCTGGCACCGACTATTTTAGTAATGGTTGCACTCGGATTTTCACCGCCCGAATTTGTAGAGCGATTGGGGGCGGCGACGCCCTGGCAGTTATATTATATGGCAGCGAAACTGGGAACTCCGGAAGCATTGACGACCATCATCATCACCACCATTATCATCGCTGCCCTGCCCCCGAAGTATCGCCGACCGTTATGGTGATCGGGGCTGTAAGTGTAGACTTGCGATAAGGTACAAGTATGGGATTCAAAAGTTCTGTTGCGCTGCGATTGGCGGTCTGGTTCCTGCTTCTCTCTATTTTCCCCCTGGCGGTTGTCGCTATCTTCGTAATTGACGATGTGAGCGCCGGCTTTACGCAACTAACCCTCGACCACCGGCGCAGCCAGGCCGAGCTGCTGGCGGCAAGCCTGGGCCGCCTTTCCCTGACCGAAACCGCATCCATTTTACAGGAAATCTCTCAGGGACAGTACAAAGCATTCTTTATCGTTGACCCAAACGGAAAATATCAGCTCCACTCCGATGAAAATAAAATCGCAGCATCAATGAGCAACGACTTTGCCGAGGAAGTCGTTGGAGAGCTGCTTTCCGGAGAAGCCGGCGCTGTCATCGAAGCCGGTACCGAACGCGTCATCGGCTTTTCCCCCATCCCGAATCAGACCGACATCCTTGTCACTATCGCTGATAAATCGCGTACCACTGCAATTATGTCGGCCATTCGACGGACCTCTCAACTCCAGCTTGCCGCAAGCCTGGTTATTATGGCCATTGCCGGCGGAATCGCCATCTGGCTCGTGGTCGGCAGCCCGGTCCGACGGTTGACCCGGGCTGCCGAGCAAGTCAGCCAGGGCAATTTTGATGTGACGGTCGATCCCGAGGACACGGTCGATGAGTTGCAGATGCTGGCGCTTGCTTTCAACCAGATGACCGGTCAACTCCGCAACCTGATCAGCGGCCTGGAGCAGAAAGTGGCCGAACTGGAGGAAGCGGAACAGGCCGTTCGGTCCAGCGAAGAGTATTTCCGCGCCCTGATTGAAAATGCGCAGGATATCATTACGGTGCTGGATGCTGACGGAACGATTCGCTTTGAAAGCCCCGCAGTGGAGAGAGTGTCCGGTTACAAACCGGAAGAATTGGTGGGACAAAACGTCTTTGATTTTGTGCACCCGGAAGATCGCGGCACCGTTATGGAGCGTTTTCATCAAAGCCTGCAAGAGGCGGGCAGTGTGCAGAGAGCCGAACTTCGTTTTAAACATCGTGACGGCACGTGGCGGTATCTCGAGGCGATCGGGCAAAACCTGCTGCATAACCCGATGGTGCGCGGTGGCGTGGTTAACTCGCGCGATATTACAGAGCGCAAACGGCTCGAGGAGCAGTTTCACCAGTCGCAAAAGATGGAGGCCATCGGAACGCTGGCCGGCGGCATTGCCCACGATTTCAATAATATCCTGGCATCGATCATGGGCTATACGGAGCTGGCAATTTTGGATGTCGAGAAGAACACCGAGATTCATGAGTATCTGCAGGGGGTGATGGTGGCCGGCAACCGGGCCAAAGAACTGGTGAGACAAATTCTTGCCTTCAGCCGCCAAACAGAAAAGGATTTGCGGCCGCTGCGGCTGGAATTTGTTTTAACCGAAGTCTTCAAACTGCTCAGGGCATCGTTGCCGGCAACCATTGAGATACAACATCAGGTCAGCAGTAAGTCACTCGTGCTGGCGGATGCCACCCAGATTCATCAACTGATCATGAACTTGTGTGCCAATGCAGCCTATGCCATGGAGCAAAATGGCGGTATCCTGACGGTTGCGCTCAACGATGTGCAGCTTGAAACCGAACTTGTCCAAAGGCCATCCAATGTGGCCCCGGGGTCCTATGTCCGGTTGACGGTCAGCGACACCGGTGACGGCATCTCACCGGAAATCATGGACCGCATCTTCGATCCTTTTTTTACCACCAAAGAAAAAGGCAAAGGAACCGGTATCGGTCTTTCGGCCGTTCATGGCATCGTAAAAAGTCACCGCGGTGAAATCACCGTCTCCAGTGAACCCGGTAAGGGCTGCGCTTTTAATGTCTTTTTACCCAGAATTGAAAAGGCCCCGATAGAAAACGTTGTAATTGAAGATACGAAATCGGCCGGGGATGAAACGATCCTTTTTGTGGACGATGAACAAGCGATCGTGGAAATCGGAATGGAGATGCTCACGCGCCTGGGGTATCGGGTGAATGCCTGCACCGGCAGCAAAGAGGCGCTGGAGCTGTTCAATCGGCAACCGGAAGACTTTGATCTTGTCATATGCGACTTGACCATGCCGAAGATGACCGGTGAGCAGCTTGCGGGCAAGCTCAGAGACATACGCCCGGATATTCCCATCATTCTCTGTACGGGTTACAGCACCAGGATTTCTGAACTCAGCGCTAAAAACATGGGTATCGATGCCTTTTTGTTGAAACCGCTCACCATGAGTCAAATCGGCAGCGTGATCCGCAAGGTACTCGACCAAAC
>JAHEIV010000057.1 GCA_024639205.1 Deltaproteobacteria bacterium
GAAAATGACGAAATGGCCCGCGGCAATGAACAGCGCAGCCGGGTGCAGGTGTACCTCCGCGTAAGCGGCCGGATCGACCGGGGCGGTGTGTGCGTTCCAGACCGAATTTCCGGACATCTGTCGGCAGAGACCGGAAAAAAAGCACCCCAGCCATGCGAAAAACTGACCGATGGCGACGGCCGGTGCGAATGCGTCGAGCGTTCGGAGCATCGGCATTTTGGCTGATTTCGCGTATCCGAGCCCGACGGTGGCTGCAACGGCAGCACCGCCGGCCAGAGAAACACCGCCATTCCAGATTCTGAACAGCTCCAGCCCGCCGGCGGCCAGCGCATCGGGGTTAATAACGAAATAAAAAAGACGCGCACCGAGTATCGCGGCAATCAACATCCAGAAGCACAAACTGTCGATGCGCTGCAGATCGCATCCGGTGGTTTTGGCCTCCTCGCGAAACATGTAAATTCCCGCAACCAGCGCCACAGCGGTAAAAAAGCCGAACGTAAGAAGTGAGTAGCCGTATGTCTGGGTGAATATGGAAGGCATGCGTCTTTAGGCCCTACCGTTTTTGGACTCCGTTTTGGTTGCAGATGGAACCGTCGAGCAGGCGGCCGGCGGCAACCATCTTCCGAAGTCGCAACGTTTATTCGGGCATCTTTTTCAGCACCAGGTGCAAGAGGAAGATTCCGATGCCGACAACGATGGCGCTGTCGGCGACATTGAATGCCGGCCAGTGGTATTTGCCGACGTACACGTCCAGGAAATCGACAACTTCACCGAGGCGGATTCGGTCGATAAGATTGCCGACCGCCCCCCCGAAGATCATCGCGAATCCGGCAGCCAGAAACCGATGTGTGGACGGTGTCTCCAAGTAGAACCAGAAAATCAGGACCAGCGCCATTAGCGAGACGAAGACAAACACCAGCTTGCGCACACCGGGTCCGCTGCCGGCGAGAAACCCGAACGCACCGCCCGGATTGCGTATGTGGGTAATATCAAACAGACCCGGAATGATCGTCAGACTCTGATACAGCGGCAGGTTGTTGAGAACGATGGCCTTGGTGAGCTGATCGGCAAACACTACCGTCGCGGCTACCAGCACCAGGCAAACGTACTTGTTCTTCAGCATTCGGGCTCACAGTATTTTATTCAGCACACTGCCGCAGCGGCTGCAGATGGTGGGATGGCTCTCAACCGACCCCACGGAGGGTTTGTGAATCCAGCATCGCTCGCACTTCATCGCCGTTGCAGGCTCCACCCGGATGGACAACTGGTCGATCGCTTCGCCGGCGTCGCCGTTGTCCAGAGTGGTATCGCTCACCAGTTCAGCGCGGGACACGATGAAAATGGTTCTCAAATCCGAGGCGTAAGGCGCAAGTGCATCGTAAAGCTGCTTTCCAGCCGCCAGGGTGACGGCTGCATCCAGCGGATGTCCAATCTGCTTTTGGGCCCGCGCCTCTTCAAGGGCCTTGGTCACCTCTGCGCGGACTTCCAGAATCTTCTGCCAGTTGCTGTTCAGGGATTCATTTTCCCATTCAGACCGAACCTCCGGAAGCAGCGCCATGTGGATGCTCTCTGCTTCGTCGTCCCCCCGGGGCAGGTGTTGCCAGATCTCCTCTGCAGTGAAAGCCAGGATCGGCGCCATGAGAAGAGCCATCGTTTTGAGGATGTGATAAACAGCCGTTTGTGCACTTCTTCGCTCGGCAGATGCCGCCGGGCTGGTGTACAGACGATCCTTTAGCACGTCCAGGTAAAAGGCCGAAAGGTCCAGGGTGCAGTAGTTGTAGAGCCGGTGATAGATAACGTGATAATCGTAATCCCGATAGGCCCTTTGGATTATTCCCGTCAGCTCCTGCAGCCGGTGCAGCGCAAACCGGTCGATCTCCAGCATGGCCTCGGTTTCCACCGCGTCTGTTTGCGGATCGAAATCAAACAGGTTACCGAGCATGAAACGGCTGGTGTTACGGATGCGACGATAGGCGTCCGTCAGTTGCTTCAATATATTTTCCGATATACGGATGTCTTCGCGGTAATCGGAAGCCGTTACCCAGAGCCGCAGGATTTCAGCACCGTATTTGTCGATGACTTCCTTGGGGGCAATCACATTGCCGAGCGATTTGGACATCTTGCGCCCTTCGGCGTCCACAACGAATCCGTGGGTCAGAACGGCATCGTAAGGTGCCTTTCCCCGTGTGCCGACTGCCGTCAGCAGTGAACTGTGAAACCAGCCCCGATGCTGGTCGCTGCCCTCCAGATACAGGTCTGCCGGCCATTTTAAATAGTCACGCTGTTCCAGCACGGCTGCATGGCTGACTCCCGAATCAAACCACACGTCCAGAATGTCGTTTTCCTTCTTGAAGGACTTGCTCCCGCATTTGTTACAGGCTGTCCCCTCGGGCAAAAAGTGGTCGGTATCGACTTCGAACCAGATATCGGCGCCATGCTGGGCGAAAAGGCTGTATACCTTATCCATCAGTGCTTCGTCCAGCAGCAGCTCTTCACAGTCCTCACAGTAGAAGACGGCAATCGGCACGCCCCAGGCACGCTGACGGGATACACACCAGTCGGGTCGATTTTCAATCATTCCGTAAATTCGCTCGCGTCCCCAGTGCGGAACCCACTGTACCCGGTCGATTTCCTCCAGTGATTTTTTCCGCAACCCCGTTTTTTCCATGGAAATGAACCACTGGGGGGTGGCGCGAAAGATAACCGGCTGCTTGCAGCGCCAGCAATGCGGGTAAGCGTGTTCGATGGTTTCTTGCTTGACCAGGGCACCGAGTTCGTCGAGCTTCGCGTTGATATTGCGATTGGCCTCGAATACAAACTGGCCGTTGAAAAACCCTACCTCATCGGTGAAACACCCGTGATCATCCACAGGCGAATAAATGTCCAGGTTGTATGCCAACCCCACTTCATAGTCCTCGCGGCCATGCCCCGGGGCGGTGTGAACGCATCCCGTGCCGGCATCGAGGGTAACGTGCTCGGCCAGAATGATCAATGAATCGCGGCCGTACAAAGGATGGATACAGTGTTTGTTTTCAAGGCCGCGGGGGTCGATTTCAGCAAGAATGCGGTAATCACCGATGCCAAAAGAAACCATGCAGGATTCAACCAGATCCAGGGCCAGTATGAGTACTTCATCGTTTCCGATATCGACAGCCGCATACGGCAGATCGGGATGCAGGGCAACGGCCAGGTTGGCGGGAAGAGTCCATGGGGTTGTGGTCCAGATGGCAATGGACACCCTTTTGCCTTCCAGCTGGGGAAACTCGGCCGCCAGATCGTCTTTCATCAAGAACTTGACGGTTACCGACGGTGAGGCTTCGTCGGCATATTCGATCTCCGCTTCGGCCAACGCCGTGCGGCAGTCGTTGCACCAGTAAATCGGTTTTTTGCTTCGAAACAGACTGCCGTCAAGGGCAAATTTGCCGCATTCACGGGCGATGGTCGCTTCGTAGACATAGTTCATGGTCAGATAGGGGTCCTCCCACTCCCCCATAACCCCCAGCCGTTTGAACTCTTCGCGTTGAATGTCGATAAATTTCTCGGCATAGGTACGGCACAGTTTGCGGACCTCGGAAAGGGATAGATCTTTCTTTTTTTCCCCCAGCTCCTTGTCGACATTGTGTTCGATGGGAAGCCCGTGGCAATCCCAACCCGGAACGTATATCGAGTCGTAGCCGGCCATCTGGCGCGATCGGACGATGATATCCTTGAGTATCTTGTTCAACGCGGTTCCGATGTGAATGTGCCCGTTGGCATAGGGAGGACCGTCGTGCAGAATAAAAAGCTGCTTTCCGCGGGAGTTCTCACGGAGTTTTTCATGCAGCTGCATCTGTTCCCACTTGACCAGCTGTTCGGGCTCGCGCAAAGCCAGGTTCGCTTTCATCGGAAAGCGCGTTTTCGGCAGGTTGAGCGTCTTTTTATAATCCATGGGATCCTCTCGATTGGAAATCGTCACAAACGCAAATTATTATTAATAAAAGCGATTGGTGTCAAGGAAATAGATCAAGCGGTTCAATCGGTGTCAACAGGATGAACGTTCTAAAGGTGCAATATCCGGGAGATAATAAATTCAGTGGGGTGACTGAAACGTGCAGGGGTTTTCTTTTGTAAACCGTGCAAAGGGAGCGAAGTCGCACTGCGCAAACCCAAAATTGGTTGAAGTTGTTTTCCGGCGGGCTGGAACAATTTCATGAAGCAAGCGGGTCGCTCACCACTTGCAACAGGTACTGACCGTATTCGTTTTGCTTCATTTCACTGGCCTGACGGCGCAGCTGACCGGCATCGATGTATCCCAGCCGAAAAGCGATTTCCTCCACACTGGCGATTCGCAGCCCCTGTCTTTCCTGGATCGCCTGCACGTAGCTGGCTGCCTGCTGCAGCGCCTCAAAGGTGCCGGTGTCCAGCCACGCATATCCACGGCCCAGAATCTCCACCTTGAGTTCACCCTTGCGAAGGTAGGCCATGTTGACGTCTGTAATTTCCAACTCTCCGCGGGCAGAGGGCTTCAGGGATTCTGCAATCCGGACAACCTGGTTGTCATAGACGTACAATCCTGTCACCGCATAGGAGGACTTCGGTTTTTGCGGTTTTTCCTCGATTCCGATCACCTTGTTCTCGGAATCAAACTCCACAACCCCGTATCGCTGGGGATCGCGCACGGAATAGCCGAAAACCATTCCGCCTTTATTCAGTTGCACCGATCCTTTCAGCAACTGCGAAAGGCTGTGACCGAAAAAAATGTTGTCACCTAGAATCAGGCAGACGCTGTCGCTGCCGATAAAGGATTTGCCGATGATAAAGGCCTGGGCCAAACCTTCGGGACGCGGCTGCTCGGCGTAAGTGATGTCAAGCCCCAGGCGAGTGCCGTCTCCCAGCAGTCGCTGGAAAAGGTGAAGGTCCTGGGGAGTAGAAATTAGGAGTATGTCCCGTATTCCGGCCAGCATCAGAACCGACAGGGGGTAGTAGATCATCGGTTTGTCATAGACCGGCAGCAGCTGCTTGCTTACCACCCTGGATATCGGAAACAATCGCGTGGCCGAACCACCGGCCAGAATGATCCCTTTCACGCCCAATCAGCTCCTTTCAGCTAAGAGTCGGCCCCATGAGCATCGAGCCGACCGCAATGTAAGAATAGTCCTTGGATACCAGGTCGCTGTGATCCGGAATCATCCTGCGTCCGTCCATTATCAAATAGGGGGCCTTAACCAGTTCTTCAACAGTGCGCGACAGGCCTCGGAATTCTTCGCAGTCTGATGATATAAATAGTGCGTCCGAACCGGCTATGGCCGCCTTGGCGCTGTCAAAATAGTCGATTTTCTCAAACAGAACGTTTTTGGACGGATCGAAAACCGATTTTGCCGAATCGTTGGCCAGCGGGTCATAGGCGTTGATTCGGGCCGTGCCTTTGCCCAGCAGCGATTCGACCACTTTGATCGAGGAGGCATCCCGCATGTCGTTGGTGTGTTTCTTGAACGCCAGCCCCAGCACGGCTACGATTTTGTTGTTGAATTTGAATCCGACTTCGTTGATGGCCCGGTCGACCAGATAGATCTTCTGGTATTCGTTTACTTCATAGGACGCTTCCAGCATTTTCGTGCTGACATTTACCCGGCGCAACTGATTGATCAAAGAAGCGATATCCTTGCCGAAGCAGCTTCCCCCGGCACCGTTGCTCACAAAGGAACCCCAGGTGCTGATACGCTCATCAGCCGTCACGCCGAGACGCAAGTCGTCGATGTTTACATTGGGTATCTTTTCACCGATTTTAGCCCCCACACCGTTCCAGAAGGATATGTAGGTAAGAAGCATGGTATTGGCCACATACTTGATGGCTTCGGCGGTTTCCGGAGTCGTTTCAATGTATTTGATCCGGACATGATGCACGAACTGAGAATAGACCCGGCGCAGAATCCTGGAATCCTGCTCGTGATCGCAGCCCACCACAACGCGATCCGGGCGGCGTGCCTGGGCGACGGCTGTGCCCTCGGCTAAAAATTCCGGGTTGGAAGATATCCCAAAGTTTTCGACATTGTGCGATTTGAATATGTTCTCCAAACGTCGGGCCGTACCGATGGGAACCGTGCTCTTGTTGACTACAACGACCCGGCGCCGGTCCTTTCTCCGGGCCAGCAACTTCGCCAGCTGATCGGCGGCGTCGTCGTAAATGCTCAGGTCGGTGGAGCCGTCCAGATTAGGAGGTGTCGGCAGGCACATGAAGACCGCGTCGGTACCTTCAATGATCGATGCCAGATCGGTAGAAAAAAACAGATACCGATCCAGGGTTTCCCGAATAATATTCGCCAGACCGGGTTCATTCACGTGTGTTTCGATCCGATTCGCATCCCCGGAGGCAAAAGCTGTCAGCTTCTGGGCATCGTTGTCGAAAGCATATACTTCATGACCGTATTCGGAGCACACGGCCGCATGCACCAGCCCGACGTATCCCGTTCCGCAGACGACGATCTTCATATCGCATCCCTTATGGTTTGGAGTTTAAGAGAGCAGCCCAAACTCCGCCAGAATGTCTTTAAACCCAAGCAGCCGGACTTTGCGCCGCAGAAACTCCGAAATCGTCGGCTGGTAGGCTTTGGTCCGGGGGTACATCCCCGCCTCCGAGGGCGTTCGGTTGCCCTTTTCATGGTTGCAGCACTTGCAGGCCGCTACACAGTTCTCAAAAGTCGTATCCCCCCCCCTGGATCGGGGTATGATATGGTCGATGGTCAAACGAGCGCTTTCCGACTGGCAGTAAGCGCAGGTGAAACGGTCTCGAATCAGGACATTTTTCTTGCTGAATGGCACCCGTGAGCGGTAAACGGTTCGTATGAATTTGATCAGCTTGATGACCGCCGGAACTTTTACCTGGGAGCCCTCACCGGTTTGAACGGTCCTCGCCGAATAGCGCAGCACTTGCACCTTGTCCTTTATCAGCAGGCACATGGCACGCTTCCAGTTTACGACATTCAGAAACGAATAATCGGCATTGAGCACCACACATTGGGTCATAGTCGATTTCCTCCTGGTCGCAGCTCCCGGGACGCAAACAGCACTTTCCATAAACGCGGCCGTATCACCGTCAGGTGCCGATAGGTATGGCCCTGGATGGCAACGATCCGTGCGATGGACCGACGCGCAGGTTTTGACTCTGATATTATACCATAGAGTAAAAATCAAATCATTTCGAGCCAGTTGATATTTTAGACGAAATCATTATGTTGGAAAAAACAGCGCTGCCTATCCGTTGGTACAGCCGATCGAGCCGTGGCCGATCTGCTTCATCGGTCGGGGACATTTGCAAATTTTGCATGAGTTCAAGACTGCGCAGGCAGGTCTGCCGGCTCGATGAAACAAGCAAAAGAGGTAGTCATGAAGAAAAAACAACTTTTCGCGACAATCTTTGTCACCGTGGCGATAGCAGTGACGGCGTTCGCCGGAGAAGCGGACATAACGCAGGTAGAAGTGATCCGCACGGGTCCGGACGTTTACCGTTTTTCAGTGAGCGTGCTTCACAAGGACGAGGGATGGGATCACTATGCCGACCGCTGGGAATTGCTCGCTCCCGACGGCCGGATCCTTGCCACCCGCACCCTGTATCACCCCCACGTGGATGAGCAACCGTTTACGCGCAGCCTGAACAGTGTAAAGATACCGGCAGACATCGCTCAGGTTGAAGTTCGCGCCCACTGCTCGGTTCACGCAAACGGCGGCAAATCCCAGACCGTCAGCCTGCCGGAAAAATGACTTCGGAACCGCAGGATCCGCTATTGCCAAAAACCGGTGCGGCAGATCCGGGAATCGTACGCTTGCCAAAAAACCCGGCCGAGGATACCGAGCGATGCTTAATCACCTTTCCGTGTTGAAGTTCAAAAGCCAGACGACGGATGCCGATATCAAAGACCTCGAAAAAGATTTGGACGAGCTTCCGAATTCGATTGTGGAGATTCAGATGTACGAGTTCGGGCGCAACGTGTCTCACACACCAAACGCCCATGACTTTGCCGTTTTGGCCCTGTTTGCAAACGAAGATACGTTCGATCGTTATCTTCGGCACCCCGAGCACGTTACCGTCCGGGAAAAGATCGAACGGATTTGCGAAAGTGTCATCACAGTCAATTTCTACGGTTCCGATGCCGCCAGCCTGCGCGAAAAACCACTCACCAGTTGGGTCTTGGGCGATGATTTCTCCGGAATATAGTTCCAAGTGAGCTGCCCGCATCCGCAAGCGACCTTCTCGAATATCATTGAACCCAACCAAAAAAATCAAACATGCCCGCCCTTGGGGCGACGACAGCGCTGCATGTTACGCCAAGGTGATCTGTCTGTTGCCGGGTGGCACCTCGCCGCTGGAGGCCGTCAAAAAATCATCACCGGAGAGCGAATTGGAAGAAAAAATAACAACTGGTACCAGAGGCGCCTCTCAGGAAACCCGCTCGACCGTCAATGCATTTGGCCAGACGCGAGACACCGGGGCGGCCCTTGCGGGTGTGGTTCACCTTTTGGCAAGATACGAAGATGATTTTCGGCCGGCGGTCGGAGATACCGTTTTGGCCGGTGGTGACTTTGCGGACAGTGGATTGCGGGTCGGCATGGTTCTGAAAGCGCATCCCGGACAGCAGGACCGGACCGAGGATTGGCAGGCGGCACGGAAGCACGGTTCGGAAATTGCTGAACTTCTTAACAAAATCACCGACCGCTTGTCATGGGCCGGCGGACAGGTGCAATTGCCTCTGCGTCTCTGCGGTCCGCTAAGCCCCCCTCAAGCGACATCTGCTTGACTATAACACCCTTATTTTTATATAATTATCTATAGTTAGCCGGGAGGACGCTACCACAGACCCCGCTTCCCCCCGTGCCGGTATCCGGGCCTTGACAACCAGACAGCCACTGGGCAGCAGATGATCCGAAGGATTGTGAAAACTATTATCGGTTTAGTCGGTATGGTCATATTTCTACTGCAGGTCTGCCCTGCCGGATTGAGCGACCAACGGTTCACAGATAACGGAGATGGAACCGTCACAGACAACCAGCTCAGCGTGATGTGGGCCAAAAGCGACAATCAGGGAGATATCGGATGGAAGCAAGCCGACGCATTTGCCCGCTACAGTTTCGGGCTGACAGTCGGCAAGCAATATGCCAACTGGCGCCTGCCGACCATTGAAGAGCTGCCGAGCCTGTATGTGTTGAATTCCAACTATAACGGCTACGCTACCGACTGCGGTGTCCGGGTGAGAATCGCATCGCAAATCGAGTTGAGTTGTATTTTGGTGTGGTCCTCCGATGTCATATTGGGATCCCCCATGGCTTTTAACTTCAATATCGGCAATCCATTCAGCGTGCAATCCTATGACATTTCCGGGTGCCGCGTCTTGCCGGTGCGCAACCTCGAATAGAAGGGAAAATGAAATATTTTATCAGACATTTCGAAGACGGATACCAGGTGTTCGAAACAGACGGGGACAAAGAGATCCTGATCGCGACGTTCCACCGAGACCCGCAAACCCAGAGCGGGAAGAAATCTTCGGCTCAGCGCCGGGCGGAAGAGTATTGTGATCTCCTCAATCAGAAAGACAGCGGCGGCGGACTGTTCCTGGATCTGAGCGGGGATTAACCCGCCTGTCCGGCGGTTGGAAATGCCCGGTCGCCCTGAACCCGTTTTTTTTTAAGGCACCGAAGTATTTGAGCACATGGTTTTCGCGTTTTTTCAGTAAAAATGAAATAACGGTCATGAATCATGTGGGCTGACTAACCCTGCCCCTTATTGGCTTTCTCTTTATCGATCCGCTGACGCCTGCGCGTGCCTGACCTTTTCCGGACCAAACCCGATTTGACATTTTGCGATGAAATCATAGAATTTGGTATCCGAGTGTTATCCATTACCCAAAACCAAGGTGTTCGTTTGCTCGCATGGAGGAACCCATGAACAGATTCTGGCCATCACGATTGACCAACTCTGCAGCCATCCTGCTGGTTGTATTGCTCACAGCCGTTCCCGGCTGTGCACAAAATGCCCCGAAACGGATTACAGTAGATGAGCTCAACGCAGCCCTCGCCGACCGGCAACCCATCGTAGTGGACGTGCGCGACACGGGAGACTGGGATAAGAGCGATCAAAAAATACAAGGCGCCATTCGCCTGAACCCGAGAAACTTCGATCCGGCAAATCTGCCGATAGCAAAAACCGCCCTGTTGGTATTGTACTGAGCTTGACCGAACGAACAGACAAGTGCCCGGGTGGCACAAAAATTGATACGAAACGGTTATACCAACGTTGTCATTCTCAAGGGCGGCTGGAACGCGTGGTCCAGAGCTGGATATCCGGTGGAAAAAAAGTGACCGGCTGCAGGCACCAGCCCGAATTCGACAGGCTCAAAGCAAGGCGGCGGGTCGTGCGTGTTTTTTCGGACACAACAGTTTTCAAGTTTATGGAGAGGCGATGCTGCTGAAACTGTTTCTGGCATTCACCCTGATCCCAGTGGTGGAAATTTATCTTCTGATCAAAATCGGCGGTCACATCGGGGCATTGAACACGGTTGTTCTTGTGGTTGCCACCGGATTTGCCGGTGCCTACCTGGCCCGATTGCAGGGAATGCAGACCATGTTTCGTGTTCGCTCCAGCCTCCAGCAGGGAGTCATGCCAACAGAGGACCTGCTGGATGCGGTGCTGATTTTCGCCGCCGGCATCGTTTTGCTCACCCCGGGTTTTATTACCGATATCAGCGGCCTGCTGCTGCTGATCCCGGAGACTCGCCTGCTGTTTAAACGCTACCTGAAGAAAAGGCTCGACACCTGGATGGTCGAGCAGAATGTTCGCATCGATCGCTTCCAGTGATCAAAAACAACTGGAAGAAATCCGCCGCAGTTCGGTAGAGGAATCGATGAATCCCCGAAAGGAAGCTGCACATGGCAAGCCATAGCGGTACCGGGTTGTCGGCCCTGGACATACCGGAAGTTCTGGCCGTCCTGTT
>JAHEIV010000463.1 GCA_024639205.1 Deltaproteobacteria bacterium
CGATTCACTCATCACATAACCTCCAGCTTGGCCTGCAGCGCACCGGCTGCTTTCAGGGCCTGGAAGATGGATATCAGATCACGCGGCGATACCCCGAGGGCATTGAGCGCGCGCACCACTTCCCCGATGCTGACCCCGGAGGGCAACAAATATATCGGGTTCTTGCTTTCCTTGACCGCCACATTGGTTTCCGGGCTGACAACGGTCTGCCCGCCCCTGGAGAAGGGCAGCGGCTGGGAAACGTTTTGTGATTCGCTGATTTGAATGCTCAAATTGCCGTGTGCGATGGCCACCGTTGATATACGGACATTCTCACCCATCACCACCGTACCGGTGCGCTCGTTGATCACCACCTTGGATTGAACATCGGGGGTGACATCCAGGTTCTCCACCAGGGAGACGAATTGAACCACATTGCCCAGATACGGCTCGGGCACCTTGATTTCAATGGTTCCGGCATCCGGCGTCTGCGCGGCTTGATGCAAAAGAGCGCTGTTGATGGCCAGCGCCACCCGGGAAGCGGTCGTAAAGTCGGGCGACCGCAAGGCCAGGGACAAACTGTTCTTGGCGTTGAACTCAAAGGGCAGCTCTCTTTCGATGATGGCGCCGCCGACGACCCTTCCGACCGTCGGGAAGTTTTTCTGCACGCCGGCCGAAGATCCCCTGGCCTGGAAACCGCCGGTGCTGACCGGTCCCTGGGCGACTGCGTAAATTCGACCGTTGGCGGCTTTCAGGGGGGTCAGCAGCAAGGTGCCCCCCTGCAGGTTCTCGGCACCACCGATGGAGCTCACCACGGTGTCGATTTTGCTTCCCACCCGCGCAAAGGCCGGCAGGTCGGCCGTCACCATCACGGCGGCAACGTTGTCGCCCTCGATGTCATCCGGACTGACGGTGACGCCCATTTTATTGAGCAACGCGGCCAGAGACTGGGTGGTGAAAGGAGAGTCATCCCCGTCTCCGCTGCCGTCGAGCCCGACCACCAGCCCATAGCCGACCAGCTGGTTCTGGCGCACTCCCTTGATATCGGCCAGATCCTTGATTCTCACCGCCTCAACGGCCGTGCTTGCGGCCATGCAAACCAGCAAAAAGCTGGCGGCCGGCAAAAAGAAACGCCGCATGCGAAAATGTTGAAGGCTTCCGATCATTTTATCTCCTGCGCGGTAGCAGCGCTCCCATATCGAAAATGAGAGGCTGCGCCGACTGTCTGAATAACCCCGGCTGAGCCATCGATTTCAGCCGGCTAAAAGGGCCAGATCTTGTTGAGAAAATTGGCCATCCAACCCGGACGCTGGCGATCGTCGATATCCCCTTCGCCACTGTAGGAAATGCGCGCATCCGAAATAAACGTCGACAAAACTACATTGTCCGGTGCGATGTCCCGGACGCGAATCACACCGGAAAGGGCAATCAGCTGTGTTTCATTGTTGACCACCACTTCCCGGGAGCCTTCGATTCTCAGGTTGCCACCCGGCATAACCTTGGTGACCCGAGCCGTCATAAAAGCGGTGAGATCCCCGCTGCGGCTGGTGGCCCCGGATCCGTCGAACTCGGATACCATGCCGCCTCTGATCGCTCCGAAGGGATTAAAATCCCGGCCGGCGTCATAGCCGGGATGCGCCGGATTAAGGTATTTTTGCTCCAGGCCCAGGAACGCGTCGATGCTGGCCGTCAGGCTCGAATCCCGCTCGGTGACGGTGTTGGCCTGGTTGGTGGCGCTGGAGGTCTCGACGATCTTTAC
Organism: Deltaproteobacteria bacterium; assembly: GCA_024639205.1. Taxonomy (GTDB): domain Bacteria; phylum Desulfobacterota; class Desulfobacteria; order Desulfobacterales; family SG8-13; genus SG8-13. The sequence goes on from JAHEIV010000463.1 coordinate 1,739, forward strand.
CGTGACGATATCGCCGATCCGACGTGCTTTTGGCAATACAAACAGATCGCTGAACGGTCCGCTGTCGTTCCACAGCGATCCGTTGTCATCGGCGGCAGACTGCACTGCGACCGGGACTGTCGGAAGCTGGGAGGACGCTCTTCGCCGGCCGTCATCGTCCGGACCGGATATCGTTCGGCTGTTGCTGGCGCATCCTGCCGTCAATAACAAGGCCAGTCCCATGGCGAAAATGCTTGCGGGAGAAAAGAATGTCGGTCTCGTTGCAGCTGGCATCTGGTGCCTCCTGGTTCAATTTTATGGCGCCGCCCCACAGAGGCGGAATCGCTGCCATTGCCGTTGATATGGCATGGTTATTTTTCAGCCAGGCTGAAAAAATCTTCGTGACAACTGCGGGTTAGAAATCGACCCGCACCGTATTTTCGTCCACCACCCGGGCAAAAATTTTCTTATTCGAGTCGAGGTTTAAAACCTTCACCCGCTGTCCGAGATAGCCGCTGCTTTTCACCTCGCCCAGGGTGGTGACTTTCAGGCCGCCGGATTCGGCAACGATCAGCACCATGGATCCGCGCTGGACCAGCGGCGGGGTTTCGATCATATCCTGCCGCACAACGTTGTTTGCCTGAATCAATCTTTTGGCCCGCTTGCCCAGGACCTCGTCGAGATCGGTGAAAATGTGAGTCGGCAGGTTGGTGAGATCCAGGCGTTGCAGCTTCACGTCTTTGTCTGTAATCGGTTTGTACCGTCCAATCGGCCTTCGGGCGACCACGACATCGGCCATCACATTCATCCGCACCACGGCCGGCACGCTTTTACGAAACCAGCCGTCGACCGCGAACAAAACCGACATACGCAGCATTCCGATCTTCTTCGGCCCGTTGGGAGGGATCACCCGGTAGCTGAGCCGGCCCGGAGGAAACCGGCGGTCCGGTCCCACCTGGATATCCGAAATCGTCACACCGGCCGGTCCCCACAGGTTGGCTTTGTGAACGAAATCGGATACGATCCGCCGGACTTCTTCTTCCCCGACCTCTACGCTGCGGGCTGTCACCATGGTTGACGATGCCCCCGTAAGCGTGACGCGGGCGGGATCGAATCCGAATTGTCGCAGGCGCAGCTGCACAAATTTCGGCCGCAGTCGCCGGCTTTGGCCCGGTAAAGGGGATTTGGCTACCACCAGCCGTCCGAGCTTTTCCGCCTGCTGCA
>JAHEIV010000464.1 GCA_024639205.1 Deltaproteobacteria bacterium
CAGAGAATAATCATGTCGCTCTCGAATGCGGGAGATCTCATACAGGCAGTTAAGTTCTTTCAGACGTTCCTGCAGATTGTGGGTGAGCTGTTTGAGGGCGTGCTCGTTGCGCTTGATATCAGAGAGGTTTCTGGAAATCGAGTTGACTCCCTTCAGCCGACCGTTCTGATCATAACTCAGGTTGACCGTGCAATGCATATCGAAGACCTCACCGGTCACCTGGTTGATCATCCGATTTTCGAATTTTACGTTTGTGTGACCTTCCCGGATCCACTTGTCAAAAGCGGCCTGGGAGCTCTCCTGATCCTCGGGATGAATGAAATCAAAGGCCGGCCGGCCCAGACACTTTCCAATCGGGCACCCAAAAATTTTCTCGGCAACGTGGTTGGTGTAAACCAGGCGGCCGTGTCCGTCCACGCGGGTGATTAAATCCTCCGTGCCTTCCACCAATTCGCGATACAGCTCTTTGCTTTCTTTCAAATTTTCGATTTCGACTTTCTGTTTTTCAACAATTTTATCAAGATCGATGAATTCTTTCTCCTGCTGTTTATCGAGGGGGTTCTTTTTCATGCAATCTCCCGGAAAGGTTTTCTCGCATCGGGCCCCGAAAACGAATCACCGTTTTCAGGACGGCTCCAATGGCAGGAGCAATTTCGGTCAGATCCGAAATGGTCCGATTTCCAATGAGTCATCATCAAATCCGAACCTGCAATGAGTGCAACAACCGAAAACTCAAGGGTAAAATAAAACCGACCGGCTGTCAATCAGGCGAGTGGTATCTGGAAGCGGTACTGCTGGGATGAGCGGGAATTGCCAGGCTGAGGTAATGTCGGTGTTCTGAAAACGCCAGTTTTTTATCGACCATCATGGCCAGAAAAGATCGCACTTGACCTTCATCGAATGAGGGGAACTCTTTCAAGATGTCTACCAGCGAGCGAGGCTGTTCACAGAAAAGGTAAATTTGTCTGGAGGCGCCCACCAGTCGATGGCTTATTGGTTCGGCATTCGGTCGCCGCTGGCGGATAATCAGGAAATCTTTTCCGTCCCGGTAACTTAAAATCGGTGCCGCGTTCGAACTGCAGCGAAGCGCTTCGTAATTTTTTTTCCATTCGGCCACCTTTTTTCTCACCGGCTTCCAGCGCTTTTTCTGAATCGTCCGGTCACCCCGGTAAGCTTGAATCATCAGAGGAATCTGTTTTGCTGCCGCTGAAGGCAGCAGGATCGACCAGTTCGGATGATTGAACACGGCCTGCAGACCGAAGCTGTTCGGGTATCGCCAAACCGGGCTTCCAAGGCCGAGCCAGAATTCAACGGCTCGCATGGGGCGAAACGGCAGCGCATACTCCAGGCTGTGCAGGGTTTCCTCCACATCCTGACGGTCACTTCCGGGAAACCCAAGGATCAGGTTGGAAGAGTTTACCAGATCGAGCTCTTCGCACAGCTTCATGATCTGCAGGTTCTCGATGGCGGTTATGCCTTTGTTTAACTTTGCCAGCAGACGCGTGCTCAGAGCCTCGATACCGATCTGCAGATCGATGACCCCGGCGCGTTTCATCTTCTCCAGCAGCGACCGGTAAGTGCCGGCACGAATCTCGCAGAACAGGCGGTAGTCTTTTCCGGATCGGGCCAATTGCTCAAAAACCGGTGCTGCCGTTTTCAGCGGGATCAGGTTGTCCACGAAAGCCACCGACAGGGTTTGATGCCGTTGGGTCAGATCTTCAATTTCGCGAACTACCTGCTGCGGCTGTTTAGACCGGTATCCCTCCCACTGCAGGTTCAGGTTGCAAAATGCACATCCGGTGCCGGGTGTGTTTGCAGCGGCTTTTTGCCACCAGCATCCACGTGACATTTCCACACCGAGAGTTGGGAAAAACCGCTGGGCAGGGGCAAAGGTCTCCAGAAGCTGGAAATAATCATCAAAGTCCGGCGGGGGCAGATCGGCCAGATCTTCCAGTTGACTGCGTGCTGCCGGCTGTGCGGACGGTGTATGCCCGGACACAACACCCACTATGGGATCGATCTCCGCCGGTTGGCTCGCATTCTGCAGCCCTTTCACCAGTCGGCTCAACGGCCGTTCTCCTTCTCCGTGTATCCCGAAATCGATCTGTGGAAACACCTGCAGCAGCGGCGAAATGGATTCGCCGGCAAGAAACGACCCACCGATCACCACCGGCACAGATGGTGCTGTCGTCTTTATGCGCCGGATAAAATAGAGGGTTGAAGTCAGCTGACACAGACAGACGGAAAAGCCGATCAGGCCATAGCGTTTCCAGGCGATCGAGGCGATGAACTGGTCGGAAACCGCCGACAGTCGATCAACCAGACGGGTAAAATCGACTTTGGGCATTTCGGCCGATCCCTTTGCGCTGCGATAAAACAGCTTGCGGATCTCGTCGATCCGTTCGGGATACAACATGGCTGCATATACCGATTCCGCCAGCCAGGTGCGCTTGGATATGCCGTGGTAGGTCCGGTACCCTACGGCAGCGGCAGCGGACAGGTAAAAGTGACGGGCATCGACCACCAGGCCGGGATGCTCCTGCTGCAAAAATGATTTAAGGGTTGCCAGCTGGACCGATGGCCGGCTGTAAAGGGGCCAGGGAGTAGAGATGAGTGCAATCGGTTTGTCGGGCATGGTAACTATGCTCCGGTGGGTCAATAACACCTGGTATCATAGACATCGGCAGGCATAATGTCCACTGAATTGACAGTGGCTGCGGGGGGGTGATATGCGAAGGAACGTAGAGCGTTCACCATACGCTGCACGCACAAGATTCCGATTCCGCACTTCAACGAAAAGGAGCGATATCGATGACCGATGTTTACCGGCAACTCGCTCACCACCTCGACCAACTGCCGGCCGGATTTCCCTCCACGGAAAACGGAGTGGAGCTGCGGATCCTGAAGCGGTTGTTCACTCCGCAAGAGGCC